>JANOHN010000052.1:0-13924 GCA_031406505.1 Acidimicrobiia bacterium
GGTCCGGGCTCGGGTTCCGGCTCAGTCGGTGGTTCGATGGCCCACGCGTACAAGCCGAAGAGCAGCACGACCGCGCCGATGCCCAGCCAAACGAAGCTGCGGTACACCGCGGCGTACCCGAGCGGGAGCAACCCGGCCGCCATCAGCAGTGGATAGAACGACGGCGACGGCATGTGGATCCCCTCATGCTGGCCGTTGCTCGCGGCGGCAGCCGCGCCACCGCTCGGCAGCGGCACGAGCCGACCTTCGTCGTCTTCGGTGTACTTCTCGTGCCAGAACGCGTCGCGTCCTTCGACCTCAGGGATCTCCGCGAAGTTGTAGTCGGGAGGCGGTGACGACGTGGTCCATTCGAGCGTGCGCCCGTCCCACGGGTCGTTGCCGGCAACCTGGCCCCGCTTGAACTTGATCGAGATGATCACGTTCGCCAGGAAGATGAGCGTCGAGACGCCGATGATGAACGCACCGATGGTCTCCAACATGTTCCACACATCCCAGCCGAGCCCCGCGTCGTACCGGTACGTGCGCCGCGGCATTCCGTACAAACCTACGAAGTGCATCGGGAAGAACGTGAGGTTGAACCCGATCAGCATCGTCCAGAAGTTCCACTTCCCGATGCGCTCGTCGAGCATTCGGCCGAACACCTTCGGGATCCAGTAGTACATGCCGCCGAAGACCGCGAGCATCAGACCGCCGAAGAGCACGTAGTGGAAGTGTGCGACCACGAAGTACGTGTCGGTCTGCTGTGTGTCGGCCGGGACGACTGAGTGCAGGACACCCGAGAGCCCGCCGATGGTGAACATCGCGATGAACGCGAGCGCGAAGAGCATCGCGGTCGTGAGCTTGACTGCGCCGCGCCACACGGTCGCCAGCCAGTTGAAGATCTTCACGCCGGTCGGAACCGCGATCAGCATCGTGGAGACCGCGAAGGCCGAGATCGCCACGGGCGACAGACCGGTCGCGAACATGTGGTGGGCCCACACGCCCCAACCGAGGAATCCGATCGCGATCCCCGAGAACACCACGACCGAGTATCCGAACAGCGGTTTACGGGAGAAGACCGGGAGGATCTCCGACACGATGCCCATTCCGGGGAGAATCAGGATGTAGACCTCGGGATGGCCGAACAGCCAGAACAGATGCTGGTACAGCAGTGGATCGCCACCTGCGGCAGGTTGGAAGAAGAGCGTGCCGTAGTTCCGGTCGAAGAAGACCATGATCAGCGCGACGGTGATGATCGGCATCGCGAACACCGTCAGGAACGCGACGACGAGCATCATCCACACGAACACCGGCATGCGCATGAGCGTCATTCCGGGGGCGCGCATGTTGAGGATCGTCACGATGAAGTTGATCGCGGACGTCGTCGACCCGATGCCGAGCATCACGAGGCCGACGGTCCAGAAGTCGGGACCGTGCCCAGGCAGGAAGCCCGCGTTCATCGGCGTGTCGCTCAAGGGCGTGTAGCCGAACCATCCACCGTTCGGAACGCCGTTGATCCCAGGGATCCAGCTCGAGTACAAGAAGATGCCGCCCGCGCACACCACGTAGAAGCCGAACGCGTTGAGCCTCGGGAACGCGACGTCGCGAGCGCCGATCATGATCGGCACGAAGTAGTTGGCGATGCCGACGGCCATCGGCATACCCATGAGGAAGACCATGGTCGTGCCGTGCATCGTGAAGAGCTCGTTGTATTGCGCAGCGCTGACGACCGTGCCGTTGGGCCCCGCGAGCTGTAGTCGGATCAGCAGCGCTTCGAGGCCACCGATCAGCAAGAAGATGATCGAGGCCGAGCAGTACATGATCCCGATCTTCTTGTGGTCGATCGTGGTGAACCAGCTCGAGACGCCAGTGGTCGCCTTCGGGCGGCGCAGGAGCAGTGGCCGCCGCGCGGTCGTGATCGCACCTGTCACCGTCGTCATGTGGTTCTCATCTTCTCAGAGAGCGTTCCCATCACTTCAGAGAGAGCAAGAAGTCGGCAAGTCGCTCGGCCTCGCTTCGGGTCATCTCGGGGTACTTCTTCGTATCACCGTTCGGCGTGTTCTTCGTGAACGACGGCATCCCGACGCACGTGGCCGGGGCCGGGAGCCGGCAGTCCTCCGACTGCATCGGGATGAGCGACGGGGCGTCCATCACCCAGTCGATCAACTTCTCACGCGTGAGCTCGAAGTAGCCGCTGGCGAACGTGGTGCGGCTCGCGAAGTGCGTGAGGTTCGGACCGTAGGTGCTCACCCCTGGGTTCTCCACGGTGTGGCAGTTGCCGCATTGGAACTTCGCGGCAAAGAGGTTCTCCGCGTCGCTGTCGGCCAGGGCGACGGCCGGGCCCTCGCGCTGGGACTCCAACCACGCGGCGTAGTCCGACGGGCTCTCGGCGATCACCCGGAAGCGCATGTTGGCGTGCGAGAGCCCGCAGTACTCGGCGCACTGGCCGAGGTAGACGCCGGGCTCGTCGGCCTGGATCTTCAGCTGGTTCACCTTGCCCGGCACCACGTCGCGCTTGCCCGCGAGCGCCGGCACCCAGAAGCTGTGCAGCACGTTGCAGCCCGGGCCGGTGGAACCATCGGTCTGGACCTGACCGCCCGGCAACGACTCGTCGCACGCCTCGAGCGTCAGCAGGACGTCGCGGCCGGTCGGGATGTGCATCTCGTTGGCGGTGACAACAGCCTTGCCCGCGTCGGTTCTGGGATAGTCGAACTGCCACCACCACTGCTTGCCGATCACGGTGATCTCGACCGGGTTCTTCGGATCCTCGTCGAGACTGAAGATCGTGCTGACCGTGGGGACGGCCACGATGAGCAGGATCACTGCGGGCAGGATCGTCCACCCGATCTCGAGTGGCGTGCTGCCATGGATCTGCTTGGGGCGCACGTCCTCGCCCGCGCGCGTCCGGTATCGGAGCGCAACGAAGATCGTCCCTCCGACCACCCCGATGCCGATGATGACGGCCACCCAGAAGACCGGCGTGAAGAGGTTGTCGATCTCTTCCGCGTACTTGCCCTCCGGCCGGAGCGCGTTCTGACGGTTGTCGGGACCCGACTCGGTCGAGCACGCGGTGAGGACCAGGGCGACGGTGGCGAGCGCCGGGATCCACCATCGTCTGCGGAGCCCCCGGCGCGTGCGCTTCAGCCTCATCTTCCCCGGTGTCGGTGAGTCAGAACCCTCGGGCCGAACTGCGCTCGACCCCCGAGCGCGTCGGCACTTTAACCCCGGCCCGTTGCGAATCGGCAACTTGTGGCCGAATTGCTCGGATCAATATCCGAGGCGGTCGAGGGCCTGGGGGCGGCGCTGCCAGTTCGGGTCGACCTTCACGGCAGTCTCCAGGTACACCCGGGTGCCCAGAAGGGCTTCGAGCTCCCGGCGCGCCGCGGTCCCGGCAACCTTCAGCAGCGCCCCGCCCCGGCCGATGACGATGCCCTTCTGCGAGTCGCGCTCGACCCGCACGATGGCCCGGAGGCGGAGCACGTCGCTCGGGTGCTGGCGGTCGTCACCGTCGTCGTCCATCGGCTCGACTTCGACGGTGATCGAGTGCGGCACCTCTTCCTTGGTCACGAGGAGCAGCTGCTCGCGGAGGAGCTCGGCGGCGATGAACATCTCCGGCTGATCAGTCACGACGCCGTCGGGGTAGTACTGCGGCCCCTCGGGAAGCCGGCCGTCGAGATCGGCGGCCAGCTCGTCGACGCCAGCACCGGAGCGCGCCGAGAGGGGGAAGAAGGCCTCGAACTCGCCGAGCCAGTCCTGGGCGCGTGCGAGGTGCTCGACGACGGCCGCATCGGATGCGGCGTCGACCTTGTTCAACACGAGGATGCACGGCGTCGCCACATCGTGCACGAGCTCGCTGATGAACCGGTCCCCCCGGCCGATCGGCGCCGTGGCCTCGACGAGGAAGCAGATCACGTCGACCTCGGCGAGCGTCGATCGCGCGCGTTCGTTCGTGCGCTCTCCGAGCGCGGTGCGAGGACGATGCAGACCCGGCGTGTCGAGCAGCACTAGCTGGTGTGAGGGTGTGGTGCGAACTCCCCGGATGGTGGTACGGGTGGTCTGCGGTCGCGGCGAAGTGATCGCAACCTTCGTGCCGACGAGCCGGTTGACGAGCGTGGACTTCCCGACGTTCGGCCGCCCGACCACAGTGACGAAGCCCGACCGGAAGTCGGGCGGAGCGCTCACGAGGAAGACGTAGCGTCGGCTCCAGCGTCGTGCGAAGCCGCCTTGGCGTCGGCCACTGCCGCTACCCCCAAGCGGACCTGCACCGACACGATCCTGCGGCCCTGCACTCGCTCGGTCAGGAAGTCGAATCCCTGGAACCGGACGCGCTCACCCTCGACGGGCACGTGCCCGAGCAGGTTGAACACGAGCCCACCCACGGTGTCCCACTCCGCGTCCGGGAGCTCCACGCCCAGCTCCTCCGAGAGATCATCGATCGACAGGCTCCCCGCGACACGGAGCGCGCCGCCGGGCAGGTGCTCGATCCCCGGCTCCTCCACGTCGTACTCGTCGGTGATCTCGCCGACGATCTCCTCGAGGAGATCCTCCATCGTGACGACGCCCGCGGTCCCGCCGTGCTCGTCGACCACGATCGCCATGTGGAACTGCCGCTCCTGCATCTCGTGGAGCAGCTCGGCCAGCCGCTTCTGCTCGGGGACGAACACCGCAGGCCGCAGCACGCTGCGCACCACATCCTTCGAGCCACCGGTACGCGCCCGCCGCACCAAGTCCTTGAGGTACACGAGCCCGACGATGTTGTCCGTCGTCTCCTCAAATGCCGGCAGACGCGAGAAGCCGCCTTCGATGGCCCGCTCGATCCCTTCTTCGATCGGCGCGTCTGCCTCGATCGCCACCATGTCGGGACGGGGCTTCATCACCTCGCGTACGACGGTGTCACCGAACTCGAAGATTGAATGGATGAGTCGTCGTTCCTCGCGCTCGATCGACTCCTCGTCGGCCGCGACGTCGGCCATGGTGCGCAGGTCCTCTTCCGTGACGAAGGGGCCCTCCTTCAGCCCACGCCCAGGCAACAGCACGTTGGCCAAGCCGATGAGGGCGCGGGAGACGCCGTGCAACGGCGGGATGTTGGTGATCGCGTAGAGGAAGCCCGACACGGCCAACGCGGCCCGGTCGGTGTTCTGGATCGCGTACGTCTTCGGGATCACCTCGCCCACGACGAAGAAGCCGACTATCTGGAGGACGAGACCGATGCCGACACCGGCGGCACCGAAGTGCCGCTCCAAGAGGATGCCGAGCAGCGACGCGGCCGTGAGCTGCGACACCAGCACGAGTAGGAGCAGCGAGTTGATGGTCTGCTCGGGCTTCTCGAGCATTCGCGCGAGGCGAGCTGCGCCCTTGCGGCCCTCTTCCTCAAGCGTGAGGGCTCGGATCCGGTTCATGCGCGCGAACGCCATCTCGGCGAGCGCGAGGAGGATCGAGAAGAAGAACAGCACCGCAACGATGGTCAGCAGCAGCCAATCGCTCCCGGTCATGGAGTTGGCCCTTCCTCGGTCTGTTCGTCGGCTGCGAACCGATCGAGCAACTCGCGCTCGCGGCGCTTCATCCGTTCGGCCTCGGCCGGCTCGGCATGGTCGTAGTCGAGCAGGTGCAGCACCCCGTGCACCACAAGCAACGCAAGCTCGTCGTCGACCGCGAGTCCACGCTCCTGAGCCTGGCGCTGCGCCACCGCCGGGCACACCACCACATCGCCGAGCACCGGAGGGAGGTCGGTGGGATCAGGCGGCGCACCGGGACCGCGTCCGCCCTCGTCGGGCTGACGCCCGCCGGGCGCCACATCATCGTCGAGCGGGAAGGCGAGCACGTCGGTAGGGCCAGGCTCGTCGAGGAATCGCTCGTGCAGGTCGGAGATGGACTGCTCGTCCACGAAGATCACCGACAGCTCGGCGTCGCTGGCCGCGCGCTCCTCGCGAAGCACGAGCTGCGCGAGCCGTACGAAGCGGCGCACGTCGACGGGGACTGCATTCTGCTCGTCGGCGCCGAACACCTGGATCGGGGCTGGGAGCGTCATTGCGCTTCCGCGGCGCGTTCGTACGCGTGCACGATGTCTTGCACGATGCGGTGGCGCACCACGTCGCCGCGGTCGAGCTCGATGAACGTCACCCCGTCGATGTCCTTGAGGATGTCGCGAACCGCGAGCAGCCCCGAGCGACCGCGCCCCTCCGGTAAGTCGATCTGGGTCACGTCGCCGGTCACCACGACGCGGGATCCGAAGCCCAGTCGCGTGAGGAACATCTTCATCTGTTCGGGCGTCGTGTTCTGCGCTTCGTCGAGGATGATGAACGAGTCGTTCAGCGTGCGCCCGCGCATGAACGCGAGCGGCGCCACTTCGATGGTGCCCCGCTCCATGAGCCGCGTGACCACCTCGGGTTCCAGCATGTCGTACAGCGCGTCGTAGAGCGGTCGGAGGTACGGGTCGACCTTGGCGAGCATGTCGCCAGGAAGGAACCCGAGGCGCTCACCAGCTTCGACCGCAGGACGCGTGAGGATGATGCGCCGCGTCTCCTTCGATTGGAGTGACTGCACCGCGAGCGCGACCGCGAGATAGCTCTTGCCCGTGCCGGCCGGCCCGATCGCGAACGTGACCGTGTTCTCGAGGACCGCGTCGACGTAGCGCTTCTGCCCCGCGGTCTTCGGTCGGATTGGCTTGCGGCCCTTCAACACCTCGGTGGTCAGCACCCGAGATGGGCTCTCGTCGGCCTTGAGCATCTCGATGGTTCGTCCGAGCCCGTCGCGGTCGAAGGTCTGGCCTCGTTCGAGCAGGAGCACGAGCTCCTCGAAGAGCCGGCCCACTCGCTCGGCGTCGTCTGAATCGCCCGTGACCGTGATCTCGTTGCCCCGTACATGGATCGCCACGGGGAAGGCGGCTTCCACGATCTTTAGCAACTCGTCGCGTTGGCCCAACAGGTCCACCATGAGGTGGTTGCCAGGAACCAGGACCTTCAGCTGCGTCGACGACGGGACGGACACGTTGCGTTGAAGGTTACTGAGACGAGGAGGGCCTGCCCTCCCCGTCTAAGAACCGACGCGCAGGCCGAGCTGGTCCAGGTGGGCGCCGAACTCCTCGGGCTTGCGTCCGAGAACGGCGGCGAGGACCCGAACGTCGTCGCGGCGGATCGTGAGCATCCGGCCATTGAAGTCTTCCCGCTGGCGCTGGATCGTGGCGGCGTAACGGGCGAGCACTGCGGCGTCGGGGTGCTCGAGCTGGTTGAGCCGCACCAGATCGAGGGTCATTGTGGACGACATCCCGTCCTCGACCCGGGTGAGGTCGATCTCGACCTCCACGCCGTCCTTGGGCAGGAGCTGGTCGGGCGGCACGTCGTAGAGCTCGGCGAGGCGCATCAAGCGGCCCACCGACAGCGCCCGCTCACCCCGCTCGTAGGCGCCCAGCACGGATGCCTTGAACTCCTGGCCCGAACGGGCTTCCACGTCGTGCAACGACAGACCCTGCTGGCGCCGAATCGCGCGAAGGCGATCCCCAATATGGGCGCTCGTACGGCTCACTCTGGACTCCCCAACTCGTTCCCCGCGCGGAGCGTACCAAAAAAGGGGGCATCGTGCTCACCCTCCGTGACCCCTGGTGGCAGAACGGCGGGTGGTCAGCGCTGCGGCGGCCGCCACGGCGGCGGTCTCGGCCCGCAGAACATGGGGCCCCACCCCCACCTGGGGGGCCCCGCCCAAGGCCTCGAGCTCGCTCTCGTCAAGCCCACCCTCGGGTCCGACCACGAGCAGCCACCCCTCGGGGCCGGGATCCGGGAGCTCAGACGCCCACTGGCCGTCGCGAGTAGCCACGACGAGCCCCGGGCGACCCATGAGCGAGGCGATCGGCACCGTCGGGTCGACGATCGGGAGCCGAGCCCGCCGCGACTGCATCGCCGCCTCTCGGGCGACCCGCTCGAATCTTGCGGATGCTGCTTCGGCCTTGGACTCGTCCCAGCGCACGACCGACCGCGCCGCGGCCACCGGGATGATGCGATCAACGCCGAGCTCGGTGAGCCGAGCCACGACCGTCTCGGGCTTCTCACCTTTCGTGAGCGAGAACGCGACCGCGAGCGACGGCGTCAAGGTTGGCTCGATCTGCATCCCGCCGACCGCGTCGAGCGTCAGGGATCCGCGCGTTGCTTCGGCAACTCGGTACTCGCGCCAGCGCCCTGCGCCGTCGGCCGCGGTGACGAGCTCCCCCACTCGGAGTCGGCGCACGCGGTCGAGGTGGTGTCCGTCGTCACCGGTGACGGTGAGGTGTTCGTCGAGCGAGCCGTCGACCAGCACGTGCGCGGCCGCGAGCGACGACGCGGCCCAGCCGACTGCTTCGGGTGGCACGGGGACGCGCTAGCGGAACGCTGACCGCAGGCGCGAGCGAACGCCCTTCTCGGGAGGCGCCACCTCTTCGCCGCGCAGCTCCGCGAGCCGGTGCAGCAGCGCGGCCTCTTCTTCCGAGAGTCGGGACGGGACAACCACGTCGACCCGTACCAACAGATCGCCGCGACCGCGGCCGCGCAACGAGGGCACGCCGGCGCCCTTCACGCGGAACATCTGACCCGGCTGGGTGCCCGGCGGGATCGTGAGCTCGTTCGGGCCTTCCAGCGTGGGCACACTCAACACCGCGCCGAGCGCGGCCTGCGCGACCGACAGCGGGTGCGCGTGCAGCAGGTCGTCGCCATGTCGCTCGAAGTCGGGGTGCGCCTTGACCTGGACGGTGACGTAGAGGTCGCCGGGCTCACCACCACGCGGCGCGGCCGGACCGCGACCCGTGAGTCGGAGCCGTTGACCGTCGTCGACGCCGGCCGGCACCTCGACGTCGATCGTGCGCGCCGCTTGCACGCGGCCGTCGCCACGGCAGTCGCGGCACTGCGAGAGGATGCGCTGACCGGTGCCGGCACACACGCCGCATGGTGCCCCCGTGACGATCTGCCCAAGGATCGAGCGCCGCACCTGGCGAACCTCCCCCGCCCCACCGCACACGTCGCAGCGGCTGGGGTGCGTGCCCGGCTCGCAACCCGATCCTTCGCAGTGGGTGCACGTGACCGGCAGCCGCGCCTCGATCGTGTGCGTGGCTCCGAAGGCGGCCTGCTCCAGCGTGAGGTGCACCAACGCCTCGGCGTCGGGACCGCGGCCTCGCGTGTTGCCCCGACGGGTGCCGAACGGGTCGCCGCCGAAGAACGCGTCGAACAAATCGCCGAATCCGAAAGCATCGGCACCGGCGGTGGGACGCCCGTCGTTGTCACCGAAGACGTCGTAGCGACGACGCCGCTCGGGGTCGCGCAGCGTCTCGTACGCGCGCGAGACCTCTTTGAACCGCTCCTCGGCCTCCGGATCGTTGTGGCCGCTGTCGGGGTGGTACCGGCGAGCGAGCTCGCGGTACGCGCGCTTGAGGTCGTCTTCGGTGCATGACCGGCTGACGCCGAGCACCTCGTAGTAGTCGGTGCTCACGAGAGGTGGCGGCCGAGCTGTTGCGAGACGGCGGTGACGGCGGCGAGCGCGTGCCGGTAGTCCATGCGCGTCGGGCCGAGCACGCCGACCAGGCCGGCGGCACCACCTTCGGCCTCGTACGGCGCAACCACGATCGAGCAGTCGCGCAGCTCATCGAGCCGGTTCTCGGAGCCGATGCTCACCGTGATGCCGCGGTCGAGCAGCTCGCGTACGAGTGACACGACGATCACTTGGTGCTCGAGCATCTCCAACAGACGCGCGGCACCGTCGTTCGTTGCGAATGCTTGCTGCTCCGCGGCGAGCCGACTGACCCCACCCACGTACAGCGGCTCCGAGGTCGCCTCCGCGGCGAGCCCCACGAGCGCGGAATGCGCGGTGTCGACGACCTCGTCCGTGCCGATGTCGCCCGTAGAGGTGGCGTCAGGCAGCCCCACCCATGCGCGGCCGCGGAGCAACGCGTCGAGCGCCCCGCCCGCCGCGCTCACGCGCGCTTCGTCGGCATCCTGGTCGAGGTGCAGCACCTGCTTCTCGACCGCTCCGTTCGAAAGCACCACCACGAGCAGCACGACGCGAGTTTGGAGCGGCACGAGCTGCACGCTGCGCACGAGCGCACTGTCGGGCTCGGGGGCCATGACCATCGCCGCGTGTCGGCTGACACGCGACAGCATCTGGCTGGTCTCGTGCAGCAGGTCTTCGAGCGCTTGGTGCGCCGACGCGAAGAAGTCGGACACCACGCGCCGCTGCACGGGCGGGAGCCCACCAGTGGGTGCATAGCGGTCGACGAAGAAGCGGTAGCCCTGGTCGGTGGGCACCCGCCCGGCCGAGGTGTGGGGCTGGCGCAGATAGCCCTCGCGCTCGAGGACGGTCATCTCGTTGCGCACGGTCGCGCTCGAAACCCCGAGGCCGCTCGCCAAGGCGATGGCCTGAGACCCGACCGGCTGCGCCGTCTCGACGTACTCCTCCACGACCGCCTTGAGAATGGCGGCCTTCCGTTCGTCGAGCTCTTGGTGCTCCATGGGGTGCTCCGCCTGGCCCCGGGCTGGGATCGGGGGCGTATTGGCACTCGATGTTATCGAGTGCCAATGGCGAAGCCGCGCGGCCCTTACGCGAACGAGCCTTCCAGGACGTGACGCCCCTTCGGCTGCACGCCTCCCGAGTCGACTTCCTCGGTGATGGCGAAGCCCCACGCATCGCGGGGCGAGCGGAACGCGGCGAGATCGACGTCGCGACCCAGCACTCCCGCCGACACCATCGCCGGCGTCGCGTCCGTGCCCGTCATGGCCCAGAGCTGATACGTCCGCCCGCGCGGCAAGCGGGGCAGCTCGGCCGACATCAGGAAGCCTTCGCCGTCCGGCAACGTCACGAGCGTCGCCGCCGCGCCGTCGGCTGCTTCCAGGTAGAGCGTTCGGGCGCGCGGATCGGCCATCGCCGCGATGGCCGCGCGGCGCATCCCTTCATGTTCCATGCTGCGCGTGACTGCCGCGAGCCGGTCGTCTTGGCGAGCCATCTTGTCGGAGAGCACGATCGCCGTGATCGCCGCGGCAGCAACACTCGCGGCCGCGAGCCCGGCGGTGACGCGGAGCGCCGTGCGGCGCCTCCGCAAGGGCAGCACAAGCGGTGGCGGCTCCTCCGCGAGGGCCGCTTCGATCCGTGCCCACACCTCGGGTGGGGCAACGAGCGCGGTGTGTGACAAGTGGGCGGCCGCCTCGCGGAGCCCAGCGAGCTCCACGTGCCCCTCGGGCGACCGTTCGAGCCACTCCTCGACCTGCGCACGCTCGTCGCCATCGACTGCGTCGAGGGCATACGCGCCGAGCAGCTCGTGCAGCTCGCGGGTGCTCAGCTCTCGCCCCACGGTCCCCCCTCCGCGGTCGCCCCGCTCGCCACCAACGCCGTCCGCAGCCGCGCCAACCCTGATCGGATGCGGCTCTTGACCGTGCCCTCGGGTTGACCCAAGAGCTCCGCAACCTCGCGGTACGAGTGACCGCCGAAGTACGCGAGCTCAATCGCGGCTCGCTCTTGCTCTTCCAGATCAGCGAGCGCCGATCGGACGTTCTCGGCGAGCGTGAGGTGCTCGACCTCGCGTTCGAGGTCGTAGCGCACATCGGGACGGCGACGGGCATCGCGCTCCTCGCGCGACCGGCGGGCCGACTCGGCCCGCACGAGATCGACGCTCCGACCATGGGTCTGGGCAAGGAGGAACGCGCGCAATGAGCCCCGCTCCGGGTCGAACTTCTCCGGGTCGTTCCAGAGCCGGAGGAACACCTCCTGCACGACGTCCTCCGCGAGCACCCGCGTGGTGAGGATGCGCAACGCGAGGCCGAAGGCGGCGCCCGCGTGGCGGCGGTAGGCCTCGGCGAGCGCAGGCTGGTGAAAACGGCCGATGGCGACGACGAGCTGGGCGTCACTCGCGGCGTCGACATCTTCAGCTCTCAACGGTGCCTTCCCCATCGGATTGGGCTGACTCGATCCACACAGGGCGTTCGAGGCGCAGACCGGTCCTGGATGCCTCTACTCTGCCGCCGTGCGAATCGCGACCGCCGCGAACGCCACGCTGGCCGAATGGCTGCGTGAGGCGACGGACCGCCCGACGGGGCGCTTGTGGACCCGTCGCCGCGTCCGAATCGAAGCGCAACGGTGCCACCCAGACCTGCTCGAGCGCCTCCACTCACTCGCCGACCAGCTTCCCGGCACGAGCATCCGCTTCGTCGGCGGCATCCCACTGGTGGCACACCCGGGTGGCGTCGTGTTCGCACTGGCGGCGGCTCAGAGCTGGATGATGCTGCGCCTCCCGACACACGTGCACTCCGTCGTCGTGCACAGCGAGTGGGGCGATCGCGGCCTCTCGGGCGACTGGGTGGATGTGGATCCATGGCTCACCGACCTCGAGTCTCGGGACGGGCTCACGCGGCTCCGTGGGTGGACACGCGCGGCCTACGAGTACGCCGGCGAGCTCGCGCCGCCCGCGACGCGTGGTCGAGCGCGCTGAGGCGATCTACTCGTCGAGGCGCAGCGCCGCGACGAACGCCTCCTGCGGCACCTCGACCCGGCCGATCTGCTTCATCTTGCGCTTGCCGGCCTTCTGCTGCTCGAGCAGCTTGCGCTTGCGCGTGATGTCGCCGCCGTAGCACTTTGCGATCACATCCTTGCGGCGCGCCTTCACGGTCTCGCGGGCAATGATCCGGCCGCCGATGGCTGCCTGGATCGGCACATCGAAGAGCTGACGCGGGATGAGCTCCTTCAGCTTCTGCGTCATCCGTCGGCCGTAGTCGTACGCCTTCTCGCGGTGCACGATCGTGGAGAATGCATCGACCGGAACGTTGTTGAGGAGCACGTCGACCTTCACGAGATCAGAACGCCGGTACTCGGCCGGCTCATAGTCGAGGCTGGCGTAGCCCCGAGTCCGTGACTTCAGCTGGTCGAAGAAGTCCATGACGATCTCAGCGAGTGGGATCACGTACACGATCTCAACTCGATCCTCCGAGAGGTACTCCATCTTCGTCATTTCGCCTCGCCGCGCCTGCGTGAGGTCCATGACGGGCCCGACGAAGTCGGTTGGAGTGAGCACGGTGATGTTCACGTACGGCTCTTCGACGAACTCCACCTCGTTGGTCGGCGGCATCGCCGAGGGGTTGTCGACGACCTCGACCTGGCCGGTGTGGGTGTGAGCCAGGTACTCCACGTTGGGTGCGGTGGCGACGAGCGACAGGTTGTACTCGCGCTCGAGGCGCTCGCGAACGATCTCCATGTGCAGCAGACCGAGGAAGCCGCAGCGGAACCCGAAGCCGAGCGCGCCTGAGGTCTCGGGCTCGTACGTGAACGACGAGTCATTCAGGCGCAGCTTCTCGAGTGCCTCACGCAGATCGCCGTACTCGTCGCCGACCACGGGGTATAGACCGCAGAACACCATCGGCTTCGGGTTGCGGTAGCCGGGCAGCGGGTCACCGGGATGCGCCGCGTTCGTGACGGTCTCACCGACGCGGGCCTCACCGACATCCTTGATGCCCGCGATCAGATACCCGACTTCGCCGGGACCAAGGGACTTCACCGGGGTTGGCACTGGAAGCCGCACACCTACTTCTTCGGCATCGTGCGTAGCTTTCGTCTGGAGGAAGCGGAGCTTGGCGTCGGTCGCAAGCGTGCCGTCGAACACTCGCACCGCGCTGATGACGCCTCGATACGCGTCGTAGTACGAGTCGAAGAGGAGCGCGCGCAACGGAGCGTCGGGATCGCCTTCCGGTGCAGGGACGCGCGCCACGACGGCGTCGAGCAGCTCCGCCACGCCCTCGCCGGTCTTCGCCGAGATGCGCAGGATCTCGTCGCCCGGGATGCCAAGGACTCGTTCGATCTCGGCCGCGCGCTTGTCGGGCTCCGCGGCCGGCAGATCGATCTTGTTGAGCGCCGCCACGATCGTGAGGTTGGCTTCGAGCGCCGAGTAGCAGTTGGCCAACGTCTGGGCCTCGATGCCCTGGCTGGCGTCGACGACGAGGATGGCGCCCTC
>JANOHN010000062.1:0-2972 GCA_031406505.1 Acidimicrobiia bacterium
CCAGCGCCTGGGCGCTGGGGGAGCGCGTCCGAGCTCGCAGGGTCCACCCTCCTCGAGATCGCTCGCATCATGCGCTTCTACCCCCGCGCTCCGCTCGTGCGCGTGGAGACCGAAGACTGGACGCCCCACCGCATCGCCGGACTGCACACGCGCGGCGACTGCTACGTCGCGCTCCCGCACGGCGAGGGCTGGGGCCTTGGCGCGTTCGACGCCGCCGCGTACGGGAACCCGGTGGTGATGACCGGCTGGGGTGGGCAGCTCGCGTTCCTTGAACCCGAGCGCGCGTTCCTCGTGGAGTACGACCTCGCGCCGGTGAAGCACTTCGATGAGCGCTTGTACTCGCACGAGCAGCACTGGGCGGTGCCCCACCTCGAACATGCCGTTGCATTGCTGCGCGAGGTGGCGGCTGATCTCGATGCCGCGCGCGCGCGAGCCGCGCCCCTCGGTGCGCGGGTGTTGCACGACTTCGCTGGGCCTCGCGTCGTGGACACGTTGCGTGCGGCCGTTCCTGAGCTCGACGTCGGTGACGGAGCCGAGGCACACGAGACTTCGTTTCGTGCCACCGCGAGAAGAGCGTGCCCATGATCGTCATCAGCTTTGGGCTCACAAGCTCGGGGAGCACTCTCGCCTTCGAGATGGCGAAAGCGATCCTGGAGCTGCACAGGCATCCGCAGCTCCGACTCACCGATGACCTTGTCACCGAGGGTCAGAACGTCAACTTCGTCAATGGTTGGACGGACGACCGGCTGTCACGCCTGATCGATTGCACGGTGGGCAAAAAGATCGTGGTCAAGACGCATGCCGATCCCTCTGCTCTTTCGACCGAAAAGACTTTCGGCTATTTGGATTCGGGCGACTTGAAGATCCAGGTCGTGTTCAGGGATCCCCGCGACACGGTGCTCTCAATGCTGGATCACGGAGTCCGCGCGCGCAAGCGAAACCAGAAGGCTTTCAGCGAGATCCGAACCGTTGATGACGCGATCATGAGGCTCCGTCGACAACTCCGATCGTTGCGTCAGTGGGGCGCTTTCCCTTCCCTGAAGCTCCAATACGATGACTTCGCCTTCGATCAAGTCAAAGGGCCGCAACTCATTGCCGGCGATCTCGGCGTCACGGTCGATCCTCACAAGGTGTGGGAGATCGTCAATGACCGGTTTACCCAGAAGAACGTCGCGCGCCCGCACCGGTACAAGACCGACCTCTCGCCAGATGACACCGCACGCGTCGAGGGAGCCTTCCCCGACTTCGTCAATCTGGTCGAGAACCGCGATCTCTCCTGGTTCGAGGAAGCTCAATGATCGTCATCAGCTTTGGTGTCCGGAAGTCGGGGAGCACGCTGGCCTTCGAGATGGCGAAGGCGGTCCTGGAGCTCAACGGCCATCCGCAGACGAGGCTCGTCGACGGGCTCGTCGAGCCGGGAAAGAAGGTCAACGCCGTCGCTCGGTGGACCGACGAGCGGCTGGAACGCCTCGTCGACGCGACCGAAGGCGCATGGGTGGTGGTCAAGACGCACGGCACCCCCGATCGGCTCTCCACCGGCGCCCTCTTCGAGCTGCTGGAGGCCCGGAAGCTGTGCATCCACGTGGTGTTCCGCGATCCCCGCGACACCGTGCTCTCGCTGCTGGACCACGGGGCGAGGTCGCGAGCTAAAGACCGCGCAACCTTGAACCAGATCGTCACGGTGGACGACGCCGTCGCCAAGCTTCGCAGCGATCTCAGTGCATTGCGACGTTGGGGCACCTACCCGTCACTCAAGCTCCTCTATGACGACTTTGCCTTCGATCCCGAGCGCGGGCCGAAGCTGATCGCGGATGATCTCGGGATGACCGTCGACCCCGATGCGGTGTGGGACGCGGTGAACGCGCGTCGCACGAAGCGCAACGTCGCGCAGCCGCATCGATACCGGTCCGAGATGTCGGCTGAGGACGCCGCTCGGATCGAGGCCGCCGTCCCGAACTACCTCCGCCTCGCCGAGCACCACGACCTCGGATGGTTCCAGGCCGTCGGATGATCGTCATCAGCTACGGGATCCGGAAGTCGGGCAGCACGTTCGCCTTCGAGCTCGCCAAGACAGTGCTCGAGCTCGCGGGCTATTCGCAGGTGCTGCTCCCCGAAGCGCTCCTGGCTCCCGCGAACAACGGCACGCGTGGACGCCGCATCAACGCGGCGGGACCGTGGACCGATGACCTCCTGGCGCAGGTCATCGAAGCCGGGCAAGGAACGAAGACCGTCGTTCGCACGCACGCCAATCCGCGCCGCCTCTCGTCGACCAGGGTCGTGGACGCCCTGGACGCGGGGGAGCTCAAGATCCATGTGGTGTTCCGGGATCCCCGCGACACGGTGCTCTCCTTGTTCGACGAGGCTCGGGACAAGCCGGAGAAGAACAAGGCACGCACCGTCGACGACGCGATCGACCGGCTACGCCCGCGGATCCGATCGTTGTGGCACTGGGGCTCGTACCCGTCGTTGAAGCTCCTGTACGACGACTTCGCCTTCGACCCGGTCACGGGTCCGCAGCTCATCGCCGACGACCTCGGGGTGACCATCGATCCCCACGAGGTCTGGAGGATCGTGAGCAGCCGCCGGACCCGCAAGAACGTGGCTCAACCGCGCCGGTACACGACAGAGATGTCGGCGACCGATGCAGCCCGGATCGCGGCCGCCTTTCCTGGCTATACCCAGATGGTCGAGCAGCGCGACTTCGGGTGGTTCTCGTACGAGCGCTGAACGGCGGCTACGTGCCGGTACACTGGGTTTTCCCCGGTTCCACTCGTACCCCTGGTCCCGTCGCCCCCTTGTTCCGGAAGGCCCTCTCAGTGCGCGCGCGTAGCGATATCCGCAATGTGGCGATCGTCGCCCACGTCGACCACGGCAAGACCACCCTCGTGGATGCGTTGCTGCGCCAGACCGGGGCGTTCGCCGCCCACCAGGCCATCGTCGATCGGGTCATGGACTCCACCGACCTCGAACGC
>JANOHN010000066.1:0-3722 GCA_031406505.1 Acidimicrobiia bacterium
CCCCGAGAGGAGCCGTCATGCCCATCAACCCCGACGCCGTCGGCACCACCAGCGACCCTGGTGAGGCCGAGTGGGGCTCGTTCGACTGCATGCTCTACGCAGTCGGTGTCGGCGCGGGCATCACCGACCCGACCGGCTTCGAGCTGGAGTTCACCACCGAGAACTCGATCGACATCGTGCAGTTGGCGCTCCCGACGATGCCCGTCGTGATCGCGCCCAAGAGCAAAGGCGGCGGTGGCGGGAGCAACCCGATGTCGAAGATCGGCACGTTCGACTGGGCCAATCTCGTGCATGGCGAGCAGTCGATCACGCTCCACAAGCCGATGCCGGTCGAGGGCAAGGCCACGATGACCGGCAAGATCGCGGCGATCTACGACAAGACCAAGGCCGCGGTCGTCGTGCTCGAGAACGAAGCGGTCGATGCGACGGACGGCAAGCCGTTGTTCACCACCACGATGTCGGCGTTCATTCGCGGTGAAGGTGGCTGGGGTGGCGACCGCGGTCCGAGCGGCCCCAAGAACGTCGCTCCGGATCGTAAGCCCGACGAGGTGGTGCGCTACACGACCCGTACCGACCAGGCGCTGCTCTACCGACTCAACGGTGATCGCAACCCGCTGCACTCCGACCCGTCGTTCGCGAAGCTCGCGGGCTTCGACAAGCCGATCCTCCACGGACTCTGCACGTTCGGGTTCACAGGCCGTGCACTGCTGCACGCGGTCTGCGGGAGCGATCCCACACGGTTCAAGCACATCGAGGGCCGGTTCTCCACGCCCGTCATGCCCGGCGACGCGCTCGACGTGAAGATCTGGGTCGACGGCAACGAGGCGCTCTACCAGACGTGCGTCGGTGACAACGTCGTCCTCGACAGCGGCAAGCTCATCTTTGCGTAGCTGTTTCGAGTAGCGCCCAACGATCAGACCGGGGGCACTCCGTGACGGCGGTGGAAGTCCTCTCGTTGGCGCGTGCTCGCGAGGGCGAACCGGCGCACCAGCTCGTCGCGTAGGTCGTCGGGCTGCACGACAGCGTCGACGACGAGCTCGGACGCGAGGCGCAGGATGTCGACGTCGGCTTCGTACTCCGCGCGCTGCTCGGCCACGAACGCGGCGCGCTCGTCGGGATCGTCGATCCCCTGGATACGGTTGTAGAAGACGGCGTTGACCGCCGGTTCTGGTCCCATCACGGCGATACGCGCGCTCGGGAGCGCCAGGCACGCGTCGGGTTCGAAGGCCGGGCCGCACATCGCGTAGAGCCCGGCACCGTATGCCTTGCGCACGATGACCGAGATCTTCGGAACCGTTGCCTCCGCGACTGCGGTGATCATCTTCGCCCCGTGCCGGATGATGCCTTGACGCTCAACCTGGGTGCCGATCATGAAGCCCGGCACGTCGGACAGGAACAGGAGCGGCACGTTGAACGCGTCGCACAGCCAGATGAAGCGCGCAGCCTTGTCGGCGGAGTCAACGAAGAGCACGCCGCCGAGATGCTTGGGGTTATTAGCGAGGACGCCGACCACTTGGCCATCGAGTCGGCCGAAGCCGCAGATCAGCTCGCGCGCGAACAGCGGCTTGATCTCGAAGAACGATCCGTCGTCCACGAGGGCGTCGATCACCTTGTGCATGTCGTAGGCGCGGCGGTCCTCTTCGGGCACGATGGAGCCGATCGACGCGGCGGCGGCGACCGGTGGGAACGCGGGCGCCGAAGGGGGTGAGTCGCGCCACGTAGACGGGAGATACGAGAGCCACCGTCGCGCGGCAGCGATAGCGTGAGCGTCGTCGGCCACAAGGTTGTCGCCGCACCCACTCACCGTGGCGTGCATGCGCGCGCCGCCCATCTCCTCGAGCGTGACGTGCTCACCGATCACCTCTTGGGCCATCCGTGGCGAACCGAGATACATCGACGCGTTGCTCTCCACCATGAAGACCACGTCGCAGAACGCGGGGATGTACGCGCCGCCGGCGGCCGACGGCCCGAAGAGGCAGCACACCTGAGGAACCCGGCCCGACAGGCGCACCTGGTTGGCGAAGATGCGGCCCGCGCCGCGTCGCCCGGGAAAGAGGTCGACCTGGTCGGTGATGCGCGCGCCGGCTGAGTCAACGAGGTAGACGACGGGCATCTCCAGTCGCAGCGCAGTCTCGGTGAGGCGCACGATCTTCTCAACCGTGCGGGCTCCCCACGAGCCGGCTTTCACGGTGGTGTCGTTCGCCATCACACACACGGCTCGACCGTCGATGCGCCCCACGCCGGTGACCACCCCGTCGGCCGGGAGGTCGTCGGCCGACGCGTTGGCGAGGAGCGCGTCCTCTGCGAACGAACCGTCGTCGAGGAGCAACGCGATCCGATCGCGCACGAACAGCTTGTTGGCTGCCGCGAGCTTCTCGGCGCCGCGCGCGAGGTTCCCCTGGCGAGCGCGGTCGGTGTGCTGGCGGATCGAGTCTTCGCTCACGGCGCCCATCATGGCAGCCGATCGCATCGTGCATCCGACCGAGCGTCGTTGCGCGCCGGGTCGATACGCTGGCGCCGTGGAGTTCAACCCGTTCTCGGAAGATTTCTACGACGACCCCTACGCCACGTACCGATGGCTGCGCGACGAAGCGCCCGTGTACCACAACGACCGCTACGGGTTCTGGGCGCTGTCCCGGTTCACCGACGTGGTCGCCGCGCATCGCGACTGGAAGACGTTCTCGAGCGAGCACGGACTCACGCTTGACCAGCTCACCGATCCGAACAACGCGATGGCGAAGACCAGCATCATCATGATGGACCCGCCCGATCACGATCGCATGCGCAAGCTCGTGAGTCGTGTCTTCACGCCGAGAGCGATCTCCGCGCTCGAGCCACTCGTTCGTAGCGTGATCAACGAGTACCTCGCACCGCTGGAAGGGGAGCGCTCGTTCGACCTCGTTGCCGACTTCTCGGCGCCGTTCCCCGCCGAGATCATCTCCCAGATCCTCGGCGTGCCGAAGGCGGATCGTCAGCAGATCCGGCACTGGACCGACGACATGCTCCACCGCGAACCCGACAACCCGGCGACCACGCAGGCGGGAATGGAAGCAGCGCTGCACCAGATCCTCTACTTCATGGAGCTCAGCAAGGAGAAGCGAGCGAACCCGCAGGACGACATGATCTCGAACCTCACGCAGGTAGAGGTGGCCGACGACGACGGCGCGATGCACCACCTCACAGACGAGGAGATCGCGGGCTTCGGCACGTTGATCGCGGCCGCAGGGAGCGAGACCGTCACCAAGCAGGTGGGCAACGGCGTCGTGCTCTTTGCGCGCAACCCGGGCGAATGGCAGAAGGTGCTCGACGACCCGGCGAAGATGACGAACGCCGTCGAAGAGGTGCTGCGGTACTGGGCACCGTCGCAGTACCAGGGCCGCTTCAGCCAGCAGCCGTCCACCTATCACGGCGTCACCATCCCCGAAGGGGTGCCCGTGCTCCTGCTCACCGGCGCGGCCAACCGCGACGAACGCGAGTACGAAGATCCCGATCGCTTCGACGTCGACCGCGACATCGGGCTCGGGATCGGACTGGGCCACGGGATCCACGCGTGCCTCGGTGCCGCGGTCGCGCGGCTCGAGAGCCGCGTCGCGTTCGAGGAGATCGCGAAGCGGTGGCCCAAGTACGAGATCGACGAGGCCGGCTTGCAGCGAGTGCACATGTCGAACGTCGCCGGCTTCTCGAACGTGCCGGTGGCGGTCGCGGCCTGAGACTGGACCCGT
>JANOHN010000103.1:0-3284 GCA_031406505.1 Acidimicrobiia bacterium
TTGCCAGCGCCTGCGCGGCTGTGAGCAACGCGCCCTTCGACGTGGCGTAGCCGCCTTGGAGCGGCAGCACCTTACGCATGATCATCGAGTTCACGAACACGATCGATCCCGAACCCCGAGCCTTCATCACCGGGATCGCCGCGTGCGTGAGGTTGAGGCTGCCGAAGAGGTTCACGTCCATGATGCGACGCCACGCGCGCAGGTCGACGCTCTCGAACGGCTGGAACACGTCGGGCGCGAACGCGTTGTGCACGAGCACGTCGAGCTTCCCGAGCTCGGCAATCGTCGTCTCGACGAGTCGCCGGCACTGGTCCGTGTGAGTGATGTCGGTCCGCACGCACACCGCTCGCCGCCCCAACTTCTCGACCTCGGCTCGCACCTCCTCCAAGTAGGACTCGGTGCGGGCACCAAGCGCCACGTCGGCGCCTTCTCGCGCGAACGCGAGCGCGAGCTCCTTGCCGAGCCCCGGGCCGACACCCGAGACGATGCACACCTTGTCCGTCAGGAGCATCGAGGTCAGTCCATCGTCCGGCCGCAGTTGACGTCCAGGGTCTGGCCGGTGATGACGCGCGACAGGTCGGACGCGAAGAACACAACCGCTGGCGCGATCTCGTCGGGGCTCGGGATGTGCTGCAGCGGGTTCATCGCCTTGATCTCGTCGGCGACGGCGTCGGCGGTGATCCCGCGCTGCTGCGCGTTCCACTCGAAGTACTCCTGGAGCGGGTGGCCCATGATGTGGCCGGGCGCCACGCAGTTCACCCTGATCCCGTACTCCCCGAGCTCGCTCGCCATCACCTGCGCCGCGGTGGTCAGTGCCCGCTTCGACGCCGCATACCCGGCGAGGAGCGGGATGGGGTTCTTCACCGAGAGCGTGGTGATCATCACGATCGAACCGCCGCGCCTTGGAGGACCTCCTGCGTTGGCTTTCAGATGGGGCACTGCGGCCTGCGAGAGCTGGAGCGTGCCGAACACGTTCACGTCGATCGGCGTGCGCCACCGCGCGGGATCGAACCCGTCGAACGGGTCGTGCCAATCCTCCTCGGCGTACGCGTTGTTCGCGAGCACGTCGAGGCGGCCCAGCTCACCGACCGCGGCGTCGACGAGTCTTCGGCACTGCGTCATGTCGGTGATGTCGGTTGGCACGCACACCGCTCGCCGCCCGAGCGCCTCGACTTCGGTGGCCACGGCCCGCAGGCTCGCCTCGTTGCGCGCGCCGAGCGCCACGTCGGCCCCGGCGCGCGCCAGCGCGAGGGCGATCGAGCGGCCCATCCCGGGCCCGATCCCCGACACGATCGCGACGCGGTCGGCCAACAGGCCGGCGGTGTCCACGGTGGCCGTCACGGTCCCCCTGCCTCTCCTGGGTGCTGGCATCGTCTGAGTGGAACATGTTCTACTTCTCGGCCATGAGCCGAGCGAACACAGTGAGCGGAAGTAGCGGCGTGGGAGCGGAACAAAGCATGGTGGGTTTTTGGCAGATCGCCCAGGCGAATCCTGATCACCTGGCGATCGTCGACGCCGGCGAACGCCAGGTCAGCGCCGGGGAGCTGCTGGCGTCGTGCAACCAGATCGTGCACGGGCTGCGGGCGATGGGGCTCGAGCCCGGCGACGCCGTGGCGATGATGCTGGCGAACTCCGTCGAGGTGTTCGAGCTGTTCCTCGCGGTGAGCCAGGCCGGCTTCTACCTCATCCCGATCAACTGGCACCTCGTCGGACCGGAGATCGCGTACATCGTGAACGACTGCGAGGCGAAGGCGTTCGTGGCGCACGCGCGCTTCGCCAAGGAAGCGTCCGCGGCTGCCGACGAGATCACGTTCCCGGCGGAGGGTCGCTTCGCGGTCGGTGGCGACATCCCCGGCTTTCGTGCGTACGACGAGCTGAAAGCCGGGCAGAGCACCGACACACCCGCTGATCGTCAAGCGGGCACGGTCATGAACTACACGTCGGGCACGACCGGTCGGCCGAAGGGTGTGCGGCGCGCGCTCCCGGGCATCGACCCCGAGACGGCGGGCAACGGGTTCGGCGGGATGCTCTTCATGTTCGGGCTCCAGCCGTTCGACGACAACGTGCACATCGTCGGCTCGCCGCTGTACCACACCGCGGTGCTGGTGTTCGCGGGCTCGGCAATCCACATCGGGCACACGCTCGTGATCATGGATAAGTGGACGCCGAACGACATGATGCGGTTGATCGACACGTACAAGGTCACGAACACGCACATGGTGCCGACGCAGTTCGTGCGCCTGCTCGGGATCCCCGAGGACGAGCGGGCCAACTACGACGTGTCGTCGCTGCGCCACATGGTGCACGCGGCCGCACCGTGCCCCCCCGATGTGAAGCGTCAGATGCTCGAGTGGTGGGGCCCAGTCATCGACGAGTACTACGCCGCCAGCGAAGGCGGCGGCACGATCGTCTTCGCCAAGGAGTGGCTCGAGCACCCCGGCACGGTCGGACGGGCGTGGCCGATCTCCGAAATCGTGATCCTCGACGACGACGGCAACGAGCTCCCCGCCGGCGAGATCGGCACCGTCTACATGCACATGATGACGGGCAACTTCGAGTACTTCAAAGACAAGGACAAGACCGACAAGAGTCGCAAGGGCAAGTTCTTCACCGTCGGCGACGTCGGCTTCCTCGACGCCGATGGCTGGTTGTTCCTCTCGGACCGCAAGATCGACATGATCATCTCGGGTGGAGCGAACATCTACCCCGCCGAGATCGAGAGCGAGCTGATCATGCACCCGAAGGTCGCCGATGTCGCGGTGTTCGGCGTTCCTCACGAAGATTGGGGCGAAGAGGTGAAGGCCGTCGTCGAGCCGATCGAAGGTATCGACGCCAGCCCCGAGCTCGAGGCCGAGATCCTCGAGTGGTCCGCGACACGCCTCGCCAACTTCAAGCGGCCGAAGTCGATCGACTTCACGACCGAGATGCCGCGCGACCCCAACGGCAAGCTCTACAAGCGCAAGCTCCGCGACCCATATTGGGAAGGGCGCGAGCGCGCCATCTGAGGCATCAATGTGAATGTGCGCTCAGCCGCAGCGCGTCATTCCTCTTCCAGCAAGAGCTCACGCACCTGCAACACGACCGCTTCCTCCACGCCGATCGCGTCCGCGTACCCCAACCAGCTGCCGAACTTGGCGTGCACGCCAGCGAGGAGCCCTTCCATGCTCGGTGCGTGCGCGCCGAGAAGATCCTCGGGCATGTCCTTCCAGACATCGTCGCGATCAGGAAGGTGAAGCTCGGAACGTTCGGCCCGACCGCGCTCGTGGATCTGCTCGACGACCTCG
>JANOHN010000119.1:0-16479 GCA_031406505.1 Acidimicrobiia bacterium
GTGGCCGAGCAGCGCGCGCTGAAGGTGGAGGAGCTCGCCTTGCGCCGAGTGCTCGACGAGCGAGGCCAGGTGGACGTCAACGAAGAGGTCCTGCGCGGTCGTCACAACGAGTCGCCGCGAACGATGCGCCAGACGATGGAGGTCGCACGCCAGCTCGAGGCGCTGCCCGCGATCGCCGCGGCCGCACATGCGGGCGACATCTCGTGGGACCAGCTCAGGCCGTTGGTGGAGATCGCAACGCCCGACAGCGACGCCGCCTGGTCGACGCGGGCGCCGGCGTACCCACCAGTCGAGCTCGAGCGCATCGCCCGCCGTCAACGAGCAGTCACCGACGCCGACGCGGCGGCGCGCCGCGAGGCCCGCGACTTTCGCTTCTGGGTGCGCCCGGGTTCCGGCATGGTGTCGGTGCGCGGAGAACTGCCCGACGTCGACGGCGTGCTGGCCAAGACGGTGTTCGAGCGCATGGCCGAACGTCGACGACCCCCCTCGGGCGAACCGTGGGATTCGCTCGGCCATCGGATGGCCGATGCATTCATCGACCTCTGCAAGAACTACGGAGACGCCAACCCGGGCCCGCTTCGCTCGCACATCACCTTTCACGTGCCGCCGGATGGTCCCGCCGAGGTCGATGGCATCCCGATCGCCGGATCCACCCTCGCAGCACTGATCGAGAACGCAACCGTTACCGCGGTCACCGTCGGTGACGGTCGACTCTACGGGGCCCGTACCGACACCGATGAGCCGCCCGCCGAGACCAAGCGCTTCGTGCGCGCACGCGACCACCACTGTCGCGTCGGTACGTGTGACGAGACCCACGACCTCGACTACCACCACCTCATCCCTCGCTCCGAGGGCGGTTCCCACGACCCGAACAACGTGGTCCTCGCCTGTAAGCGGCGGCGCCACCACCAGATGCTCGTCCCCAATGGACCCTGGCGGCTAGAAGGCGATCCATCGAAACCCGATGGCTTGCGCCTCGTGCGCGTCAAGCAGGTCGCCCGAGCACCCTGATCACCCAGCCTTGATCACGTCAGGGTGCAGGCCTCACTTCCCCACTAGCTCTTTGACAACTGAAGAGATGTGGGGCAGCCGCGCGGTTGCTCGCGGGCGTTTGACGGTCATCGCCCGCGGGCGCCGCGGCCTACCAGGAGGCGCTGCGGCGGAGTGCGAGGACTGTTGCCTCGCGGGGTCCCTCGACCGCGGCCACGGAGGTGGCGGGCGGGAACCGACGTGCAGTCAGGTCATGCACGTTGGGAAGCGAATGAGCGACGGGGCCGGGTCGCGCGGGCTGCGCCGGCCTGCGCTCGGCCCCACCGGCACGGGCCTTCATCTGGAGCAAGAGGTACACGTAGCCGACGAGTGCTGCGTCCGCGAGGAGATTGAGGACCCAGAACGTCACCCCGGACGAGAACATCGCCATGAGGAGCGTGACGCCGACGGCGGCGAGGAGAGCGACGAGGACGTCGCGGCGGCGGCGCTGCGCCGGCGACATGGCCCCCGAGACTCGCACGGGTCCGAGCTGCCCACCGATCTGGCCCGGAGGACCACCCATCGGCCCGACGGGTCCCATGATCGGCTGGAGCCTAGGAAGGGAAAGGTCGTTGCCGTGGCCGCGGTGCCCGAGGCCCTCACGCAGCCGGCCGAAGACGTCACTGATCCCCAAGCCTGCACCCGCGTCGTTGCGGGACCGCAGGATGGGCGGCACGAGCACGGCCGCCCACAAGATGCCCAGGATCAGGATGACGAGAATGGCCAAGAGTTTGAGCTTCCTCCGCCCTTGCTGGCTGCTCGCGGGACCGTATCAAGGCACGACTGCACCACGCTGGATGCCGCCGTGATGTCCCGATGCTAGCCGGGATGGGGCTGGAGGGGTCAAGGCTGGCGCCCAACTTTGGGCGGATTTCCAGGGTTTCGAGCCCGAATCAGAGGTCCAGATCGTGATCGAGTGCGCGCCGATAGTGGCCAGATCGGCCACCGGTCTTCTCCCACAAGGCCAGATCGCCGATGGTCATACCCCGATCGACGGACTTGCACATGTCGTAGACGGTCAGGGCGGCCACGGCGCAGGCTGTGAGGGCCTCCATCTCCACCCCGGTGCGGTCGACCGTGTCGACGTGGGCCTCCACCTCGACGTGGGACTCCTCGATCCGGAAGTTGACCAGCACCGAACCCACGAGCAGCGGGTGGCAGAGCGGGACGAGGCTCGGTGTCTGCTTGGCGGCCTGGATGCCGGCCACTCGGGCCACCGCGAGCACGTCGCCCTTGGTGATCGCGCCGCTGGCGATCTTCGAGGCCGTGTCGGAGGTCATGAAGATCTTGCAGCGAGCCACCGCGCGCCGGTGGCTGGGCTCCTTGGCCGTGACATCGACCATCCGAGCCCGGCCGAGTGGGTCGAGGTGGGTGAACTCGGAGGCGGTCACGACGGTGAAGTGTACGACTCCCCCACTCCGGCGCACCGGAGTGCGCCCGGGTCAACCGCCTATCTGGCTCATCGACCGAGCCGGGCGCACGAACTCCACGTGACCGATGCGGTGACCAGCCCACTTCGTGCCGACGGCAGCCTCGATCGCGGCCGCGAGCTCGTCGTCGGAGCCACCGTCGCGCAGCACCGCGCGCAGGTCGATCTCGCCCAACGCGAACAGACATGTGCGGAACTTGCCCTCAGCCGTGATGCGCACCCGGTCACAGTCGCCACAGAACGGCTCGGTGACGCTCGCGATCACTCCGACGTCGCCAACCTCGTCGGCATAGCCGAACAGCTCGGCGGGCTCGGGATGTTGCACCCGCGAACCCTCGCCAGCCGTGTCTCCGTCGACGCGACGTGCTGCGGTCTCGAGCGGAAAGACGGCATGGATGCGATCGAGGATCTCGCGCGCCGGCACCACCTGCTCCATCGACCACTCGTTCGTCGCGTCGAGCGGCATGAACTCGATGAACCGCATGCCAACACCCTTCGCGCGTCCGAACGCTGCGAGATCGACGACCTCGTCGTCGTTCACCCCGCGGATCACGACGCAGTTGACCTTCACCGGATCGAGTCCGGCGTCGAGGGCGGCGTCGACACCGGCGAGCACGCGCTCGAGCTCGTCGCGGCGCGTGAGCTCGAGGAACGTGTCGCGGCGCAGGGTGTCGAGCGAGATGTTGACCCGCCGCAACCCGGCCGCCGCGAGGTCGTGGGCGAGCTCAGGGAGCCGCACGCCGTTCGTCGTCATGGCCAGGTCGGTGCCTAGGGGGGCGAGGAGGTTGAACAGGCGAGGCAGGTGCGCGCGCATCGTGGGCTCACCGCCGGTGACCCGGATGGCGTCGAAATCCCAGCGCTCCACGCACACCCGGGCGATCCGGGCCTGCTCCTCGTACGTGAGCAGCTCGGCCCGGTGCAGCCACTGCATCCCCTCTTCTGGCATGCAGTAGGTGCACCGGAAGTTGCAGCGGTCGGTGATCGAGATCCGCAGGTCCTTCACCCGCCGCTGAAACGGATCCCGGAGCTCCCCGGGATGGTTGGGCTGGGCCATCAGGGGGCCAGGCTACCGGTCGTGCTCGACGGCCCACCCCGGCCTTGACTCCTACCACGCTCCGTGGTTGACTGTGCAGGCTTCACCACAAGGAGTGGCGAAGGCGAGGATTGACCGAGTTGCTCCTCTCGGGGAGGCGATGATCCGCCGGCCGTCAACTGGTCGCTAGGGACGGCGGGGAGCCAGGCGAAACCGGCCCCTTCTCTGCACTCGTGCAGGGAGTTGGGTGCCGGTTTTCTTCGTTCCTGACCCGAACGAGACGAGAGGCCACATGGCTCGGACCCTGCCGCTTCGCTCCCGCCGACACATCGCCGGCGCGGGGCTGATGCTGACCTTGGCGCTGGGGTGCGCCGCGGTCGTGGCGTCGTCCGCACCCGCCCGGGCGCACGAGAGCACGCGTGCGACCGACGACCGGGTGATCGTCTGCGAGTCGGGCGTGATCAGTCACGGCGACGTCGACACATCGTCGGTCGTCGCCGTCCGCGTTCCCACCGGTGCGTTGGTGCCCACCGGTTGTCGGGAGGGCTGAGCACACCGACGTTCCTCGCATCCGGGGTCCCGGCCTCCCTTGGGGCAGGCCGGGGCTCAGGAGAGCACGGGAGGGCAGGGCCCGCAGATACGAAGCGCGACACGACCGGGAGCTCGCCCAGAGGCTCCCGGTCGTTTCGCGTCCAGGAATCAGTGATCGGGCGGCGCGTCCAAGCGCATCACGCGCACTGATGCGCCTTCCGCGATGCCCTCGCCGTCTTCGATCATGGCGAGACCGTTGGCTGCGGCGGTGGCGGAAAGCACGTTGCTCGCTTGGTCACCGGTACGGCCGGCCGCGTAGCCGTCGCCGGTCCAGCGCACGCGCACGCGATCGAGGTGCAACTTGCCGTCGGGCCTGCGGTTCAACGCGTGCTCGGCCCGCGCGGTCACCTCAGGACGGAACCGGAAGGGATGACCCGCGCGCTGCAGGATCGCCGGGCGCGCGAACAGCTCGAAGCTCACGAGCGACGACACCGGGTTGCCAGGTAACCCGAACACCGGCGTGCCCCGCACCATGCCGAAGGCGAGCGGCTTGGCGGGCTTGATCGCAACTTGTCGCCATTCGAGGTGACCAAGTTGGTCGATCGCGGCCTTCACGTAGTCGTAGTCGCCGACGGACACGCCGCCGCTCGTGAGGATCGCATCGCAACGCGCGAGCGCTCCGTCGAGCACGGCCGTGATGGCGTCCTCGTCGTCGCGCGCAACACCGAGGTCCACGGGTTCGAAGCCCGCTTCTTCCACGAGCGCAAGCAGCATCGGGCGGTTGGAGTCGCGGATCTTGCCGGGAGCAAGTGCCTCGGCCGTTTGAGACCCGGGCTCCACGAGCTCGTCGCCGGTCGAAAGCACACCCACCCGCGGTCGCGGCACCACCCGCACCCGCGCTGCGCCCACGCTCGAAAGCACGCCGAGGTGCGCCCCGTGCAGGAGCGTGCCGGCGGGGAACACCTCGTCGCCTTGGGCCAGGTCGCCACCCGCGGCCCGAACGTGGTTTCCCGGGCTCACCTCCACGGAGATCGCGACGACCTCGCCCTCCGTCTCGGTTCGCTCCACCATCACGATCGCGTCGGCGCCGTCGGGCATCGGCGCGCCGGTCATGATCCGAATCGCCTCACCGGCCCCCACCGCACGGTCGGGCGCCCGCCCGGCCGGTAGGTCGCCGACCACGCGAAGGCGCACCGGGATGCCGTCCACCGCCCCAGCCGTGTCAGCTGCGCGCACGGCGTAACCGTCCATCGCGGTGTTGGCGAAGGGCGGCACATCCTCCGCAGTGATGACCGCCGCCGCGAGCACGAGGCCGTGGGCGTCGGCGAGCGCTACCTCAATCGCGTCGAGGGGGCCGACCGCGGCGAGGATCTCGGCGCGAACCTCGTCGAGTGGGACGAGCGAGCTCATGCTGGGAACGAGATCATTCCGGAAGGCCCGGGCTCACCCGAGGCGACGGCTCGCGATGTCGCGCAGGATGACCGCGAGACCAGGCCCGAGATCCGGGCGGTCGAGCGCGAGCTCGATGTTGGCGCGCAAGAAGTCGAGCTTGTCGCCCACGTCGTAGCGACCCTCCGAGAACACCACGCCGTGCACCGGCATGGTCTCGAGGAGCAGACCGATCGCGTCAGTGAGCTGGACCTCGCCGCCCACCCCCACCTTCGTGCGGTCGAGGGCGTCGAAGATCTCCGAAGGAAGCACGTAGCGGCCGATCACCGCGAGATTCGACGGCGCGGTTCCAGGCGCGGGCTTCTCCACGATCTCGTGCACGCGCATGAGGTCGCCAACGACGGGATCGCCGCCCGCGCAGCCGTAGGACGAGATCTGCTCGGGGGTCGACTCCATCAACGCGAGCACGGCGCCGCCGTGCTCGTCGTGCACCTCGAGCATCCGTCGGAGCAGCGCGGCGTCGTCCACCATGATGTCGTCGCCGAGCAGCACCGCGAACGACTGGTCGTCGATGTGCTCCCGGGCGACCGACACCGCGTGACCGAGGCCGAGCGGGTCGCGCTGACGGATGTAGTGGAAGTCGGCGAGGTCGTTCACCGCGCGGATCTCTTCCAGCAGATCGAGCTTCTTCTGCTGCTCCAGGTAGAACTCGAGCTCGAAGTTGCGGTCGAAGTGGTCCTCGATCGCATGCTTGCCCCGACCCGTGATCACGAGCAGGTCAGTGAGCCCGGCTCGCGCCGCCTCCTCGACCACGTATTGGATCGACGGCTTGTCGACGAGTGGGAGCATCTCCTTCGGCTGGCTCTTCGTGGCCGGGAGGAACCGCGTGCCGAGCCCGGCCGCCGGGATCACGGCTTTGGTGACGATCGGTCTCACACTCATGCACGTCACGCTACCGATCATTCACGTCAGCTACCGACCCACCAAGTCACGGTACCGACCGTTACCGGTCGCCCTCGACCGGATCGGCCGCGGCGTCTCCCGCGGTCGGATCATCGATGGCCGTGGGGCTCAATCCCAGCTCTTGACCACGCACGACGCGCAGCAGGCTCTTCAAGTGACGGACGATGATGATGCCCGCGATCACGCTCACGACCGACATGTCGAGCCAGCTCGCGCCGCGCGCCACAACGACGATGGTGAAGAACGCTGCGCCCGCGACCGATGCGACCGACGCCTTGTGCAACCCACGCGCGATCACGATCCACACCACACCAGTGATGGCCATCACCAGCGGGAACGGGACCGCCAACGCACCGGCCGCGGTGGCCACACCTCTTCCGCCCTTGAAGTGCCGCGTGACCGGGAACACGTGACCGAGCACGGCCGCGAGTCCGAGCACATAGGCACCGCGGTGGCCGTCGAACGCGGTGTCGACCACTGCGCCGATGCCGGCTGCGAGCGCGCGCCCTTCCCGATGTCGAGGGCGAGCACGAGGATTCCCCACTTCCAACCCATGAGCCGGAAGATGTTGGACGCGCCCGGGTTGCCCGAGCCTTCGTTGTGGATGTCGATGCCCTGGCGGCGCGCGACGAGACGCGCGCTCGGGAACGTCCCGAGGAGATAGGCCAGTGGGATGAGGAGCAGCGCCTCGGGCATGCGTCCGCCATTCTGCCCGCGTCACGCCCGCGCGGGCTTCGGCTGTGCTCGGGAGAGCCCGGCTGCACTAGCCTTAGCAGTCAACGTGAGCGAGTGCTAAAGCAGCACCGTGCACCCGGGAGCGACGATGCCGACCTATCGATACCGCTGCGGTACCTGCGGCGAGGAGTTCGAGGTATGGCAGTCGATCACGGATCCCGCCATCGCCACGCACACGGGCAACGGTGGTGAGGAAGTCTGCCAGGGCACCCTCGTCAAGGTGCTGAGCCCCGCCGGCATCGTGCTGAAGGGTTCGGGCTTCTACAAGAACGACAGCCGGTCCAACGGCGGGCGCACCGGCGGCGCGCGCAAGGACAAGCGCGACTCCGACTCCAAGAGCTCCGACTCGGACTCCTCTAGCTCGGACTCCTCCAGCTCGGACTCCTCCAGCTCAGGCTCCTCCAGCAAGCAAGGCTCGGACTCGAAGAGCTCGGACTCGAAGAACTCCGACTCCAAGAAGAAGGAGTCCAAGTCCGACGCAGGCTCGTCGAAGAGCTCAGACTCGTCCGGCTCTGGCTCCCACAAGCAGGACTCGCGCTCCAAGACCTGACCTGGACCGGGTCTCCCCGGTCCTCCCTCTCCGGCATCTCCTTCCCCCGCACCTCCTTCCCCCGCACCTCCCCTGACTGCGGCGCGCTCGCGCCGCGCTTCGGCAAGGAGTGCTCATGCTTCGTCGTCCTTCACGGGCCGTCGCGCTGCGAGTCGGCGCGGTTCTGGTCGTTCTCATCACCACGGCGTTGGTGGCATCGGATCTCGCCGCCCTCCATCGGCGAGCACGCGATTTCGGGCCCGAACGCCCCGTGCTGGTCGCTCGACGCGACCTGCACATCGGCACCACGCTCGACCCCGTCGACCTGCGAGTTCGCCGCGTGCACACGTCGCAGCTGCCGCGTGGTGTGCTCGGCGACACGCGGCGCGCCATCGGCCGGGTGGTGCGCGTGCCGGTGTTGCGGGGCGCGTTCGTGGCCGACCGCAACCTGGCGCCGCGCCGGCGCACCGGTCTCGACGGCGCGATTCCCGCCGGCATGCGGGCGGTGCGGATCGTGGTGCACGACGCGGTACGCCCTCGGGTCGGTGCGGCGGTAGATGTGCTCGCGAGCTTCGAGACGAGCACCAACCTCTCTGATGGCTTCGCCACGTTCTCGTCGGATACCTCGGTCTCAACCGGCGCCGCGAGCGTGGTTGCCCACGGGGTGCTCGTGCTCGCGATCGACGCGGCCAGCACCTCCAGCGGCGCGACTGCCAGAGGGGTGACGCTCCTCGTGACGCCGCGCGTGGCCCGCGAGCTCGTGCATGCGGCGACGCACGGCATCGTCACGCTCTCGCTCGTCCCACCTGAGGATTCTTCGGGGTGAGGGAGGCGCGTAACGTGGCCCGGTGCCGGTTCTGCATGCGATCGTGCTGGGCATCGTCCAGGGGCTCTCGGAGTTCTTGCCGATCTCCTCGAGCGGACACCTCATCTTGGTGCCCGAGCTGCTCGACTGGCGCGAGCTCTCGAACCATCCGGAGCTGAACAAGACGTTCGATGTCGCGTTGCACATCGGCACATTGGTCGCCGCCGTCTGGTACTTCCGGCGCGACATCGGTCGGTACATCATCGCCGCAGTACACAGCATCCGTACCCGCAGCATCCGCACGACCGACGAGCGGATCGCGTGGCTGCTCGCGATCTCAACGGTGCCCGGCGCCATCGTCGGCGCGACGCTCGGTAGCACCATCGACGAGGAGCTCGGTGATCCGATCCTCATTGGCGTCATGCTCATCGTGTTCGGCGTCGTCCTGTGGTTCGCTGACCGGCTCTCCGGTTCACGCGTCGAGACGGAGTTCCGGACGCGCGACGCGATCATCATGGGCGTGGCCCAAGCGGTGGCGCTCCAGCCGGGCGTGTCGCGCTCGGGGGTGACGATGTCGGCAGCCCGGTGGCTCCACTTCGACCGCGAGTCCGCCGCCCGCCTCTCGTTCCTGATGAGCATCCCGATCATCGCGGGCGCTGCGCTCTACAAGGCGATCAAGGTCGCCACCGGCAATGGCATCCCCGACGACTTCGTCGAGCCGTTGATCTGGGGAACGCTCGCGTCGGCCGTCAGCGGGTTCATCGCGATCGCCGGACTGCTGCGGTTGCTCAACCGCGGCACGTTCGCACCATTGGTCATCTACCGCGTCGCGCTCGGCATCGGCGTGATCATCGTGTTCGCCACAGGAGTTCGATGACCACGGAGCGCCCGGTCGAAGCGGTGATCTTCGACTACGGGGGCGTGATCTCCGTCCCGGTCTTCCACGATCTCGACCCGATCGACGACGAGCTCGAGGTGCCGCGCGGATCCTTGCACCGGCTCATCTTCGGCGAACCCCACGACCCCGAGCCCGACTTCCATCGCCTGGAGGTCGGCGCGATCACGCTGGCCGACTTCTTTGCCGGACTCGAACGCCGCGCCCCCGACGTGATCGGTCGGCCGCTCGACGGCGACGCCTTCCTTCGGTTCTCCGCCGCACGCGGACTCCAGGTGCAGTGGCCGGTGGTGCATCGCATCCGCGCGCTGCGCGCCGATGGGATGCGCCTCGCGCTGCTCACGAACAATGCCAAGGAGCTTGCCGGCGCATGGAAAGCCAGCTTCCCGGTCGACGAGCTGTTCGAGATCGTCGTCGACTCGAGCGAGGTCGCCATGCGCAAGCCCAATCCGCGCATCTACGAGCTCACGTGCGAACGCCTCGGCGTCGAGCCCGCCGCGTCGGTGTTCCTCGATGACAACCTCGACAACGTTGCCGCCGCCCGCGCACTCGGGATCGAGACGGTGCTCGTGCCCCCCGATCCGCTCGTAACGATCGCCGAGCTCGACGCCATCCTGGAACGCCGTGGTGTCTCGCTCCCTAGACCTTCGTTTTGGCGTCAACAAGCGCGAAATAGTCGCGCTTATTGACGCCAAAAGGGTCGCGCGTGGGGGCCGTCAGCTCCCGCTCATCGACATCTCGCCGATGAGGAGCGTCACGCCAGCGGCGCCACCGGGGAGCCAGGTGAGGTCGTCGCCGACGTCGAGCACGTCGAGCAGCATGCGGGGCAACGTGGAGGCGATCGTGACCTCACGGACGGGCTCGGCGAACGCTCCGTCGCGCAACATCAGCCCTTCGGCCCCGACCGAGAAGTCGCCGCTGACCGAGTTCGTGCCCGAGTGCAGGCCGCTCACCGACTGCACGTAGAGCGCGTCGCCGGCTAGGGCCATGATCTCGGCGGGCGAGCGCGTGCCCGGTGTGAGCGACAGTGCGCGCGCACCGCACCCCGGCGTGGAAGCGAAGCCCCGGACCGCCGCGCCATTCGTGCCGTTACCCGACCGACGGCCGGTGTACGCGTTGTGGAGGAACCCGCGGAGCACACCTTCGACGATCAAGCCGTTTGCTCGCGACGCAACGCCCTCCGCATCGTGCGGCGACGCGCCGAATGCCCGGGAATCGGTCGGGTCGTCGCCGAGCGTCACGCACGGTGCCGCAACGACCTCACCCTCGCGGCCCACGAACACCGAACGGCCCTTCAAGATCGCTTCGCCGCTGAGCGCGCCGCCCAGCACGCCGAGCAGTGAGCGCGTCACCAGGGGATCGAGCACCACCGGGATTCGACGCGACGCGGGCTGGGTTGCCCCGAGCAATCGGGTCGCGCGATCACTCGCGTCGCGGGCGGCCGTACTGGGGTCGAGGTCAGCGAACGACCGCCCGGCCGAGAAGCCGTAGCCCGTCTGCGTCTGCGCGTCCTCACCGACGAGCGCGATCGACACGCACGAACAGCTCGTGCGCTGCACGGCCGCGGCCACGCCCCGCGAGTTGGCCACCGCCGCCTCGGTCATCGCGTCGCCGTACATCGCCTGCTCCACGCCGCGGACACGCGGGTCGGCGGCGAACGTGGCCGCCTCGACCTGGAGCGCGAGCTCGACCTTGGCGTCGGTGCGAACGGTGCCGACGTCCTCGGCCCAGAGATCCAGCACGGGAGCCGTGACGCTCGACGCCTCCTCGAGCGTCACGACGCCGTGCCATTCGTCGGGGGTTGCGAACTCGGCGTTGTCGCGGGCGTCGGCGAGCGCGACGGTCAGGACCTCGGGTTCGAGCGAGCCGGCCCACGCGAAGCCCTGGCGGCCGTTGACGATGACTCGCACACCCACACCGGCGCGCTCGGCGACCGTGAGTGACTCCACGGACCGGTCGAACACCCTCACGTCGGTCTCGCGGGTGCGCGACACGTACGCCTCGACTTCCTCGCCCGGCGCCGCGCGCCCCGCGATGTCGAGTGCGAGTCCGAGGAGGTCGGTGCTCAAGCGGCCGTGCCGCCGACGGTGAGCTCGGCGACGCGCAACGTGGGTTGACCGGACGACACCGGCACGCCTTGCCCGTCCTTGCCGCACGTGCCGGCCCACGTGTCGAAGTCGTTGCCGACGGCGTCGACCATGCGGAGCGCCTCGGGGCCGTTGCCGATGAGCTGCGCGGCGCGTACCGGCTCGGTGATCACGCCGTCCTCGATGAGGTACGCCTCGGTCACGCCGAACACGAAGTCGCCGGTCGCGGTGTTCACCTGCCCGCCACCGAGCGCGGCGCAGTACAACCCGTGCGGCGTGCCCGCCACGATCGCCTCGGGATCGTCATCGCCCGACAGCAACAGCGTGTTCGTCATGCGCACCATCGGAAGGTGCTGATACGACTCGCGACGGCCATTCCCCGAGCTCGCCCGTCCCTCTTGGCGCGCTCGCAGGTGATCCCACATGAAGTCGGTGAGCACACCGTTCTCGACCAGCACATTGCGCTGAGCCGGCGCGCCCTCGTCGTCGATCGCGAACGTCCCCCATTCCCGCGAATACGACCCGTCGTCCACGAGCGTGACCAGCGGCGACGCCACCTGTTGGCCGACTTGGCCGCGGAACACCGACGCGTCACGGCCCACGAGGTCGGCTTCGAGGCCGTGACCGCACGCTTCGTGGAAGAGCACGCCACCAGCGCCTTTCCGAAGCACCACGGGAAGCTTGCCCGACGGCGCCGGGCGGGCCCGGAGCATCGCGAGCGCGCGGTCGGCTGCGGTGCGAGCCACCTGTTCCGGCTCGATCTCGTCGAGCAGCTCGAAGCCGATGCTCCGCCCGGGTGCCTCCATCCCGGTCTGCATGCCCGCGTCGCCCACGGCCACGCACTGCACGAAGAAGCGGGTGCGCACTTGATCGTCCTCGGCCAAGAGCCCTTCGGAGTTGGCGACCAAGATGCGTCGGCGGCTATCGGCATACGCGACGCTCACCTGCGAGATCGAGTCGCCTTGCGCGCGTGCGGCCGAGTCGGCGCGCTGCAACATCTCGACCTTGCGTGCCTTCGGCACACTCTCAGGTGCAATGCGGATCTCGTGCGCCGGCGCGCGATCGTGGCGATCGAGGGCAACGATCTGCGCACCACCATCGCTGCCGTGTGCCGCGGCTGCCGCGGCGGCGGCGGCGCCATGCAGGCCGCCTTCCGACAGGTCGGCAGTGTGCGCGTACCCCGTGGTGTCGCCGCGAATGACGCGAACTCCTGCACCGCGCGAGCGTCCGGAGACGAGCTCTTCGACCTTTCCGTCATCAAGTCGAGCGTTCGACGATGTGCGGTCCTCGACGAACACCTCGGCAAAGTCGCCACCGTTTCGCAACGCGGCATGCAGCGTCCGTTGCAACACCTGCTCGTCGATCATGAGATCGCTAGGGTATTTCAATGTCCTTGCGACCTGGCCTCTCCGCCATCGCACACATGGTGGTCACACAAAGTGACACCGCGACCGCGCTTGGTACTGGTGACGTTGCCGTGCTCGCAACACCACGGGTCGCGAGCCTTGCGGAGGCTGCGACCGTGCAGGCCGTTGCCGCAGATCTCGACGAGGGCACCACGACCGTGGGCTATCGCCTCCAGCTCGATCACCTCGCGCCGACCGCAGTCGGCGGGGAGGTGCACGCCGAGGCGATCCTCGAGACCGTCGAGGGGCGTCGGCTCACGTTCCGAGTGTCGGTGAGCGACGGCCGTGGACTGGTGGCCGCCGGCCGCATCACCCGAGTGATCGTGGAGCGCGACCGCTTCCTGGACAAAGCCGGGTCCTGATCTCTGGCGCGCTCGCTGCGCCGCAGGATACCTGCGGCGCGGCCGCTCGCCAGCGCCTGCGAGCTCCCTCGCTCCGCTCGGTCGCCGCCTCTACCCGAGGTTGGAAGATCTCGGATACGCGTCGGCGGGGTCGGTGAGCACATTCACCACCGAAAGGCCGTCGTGGGCCAGCGCACGATCGAGCGCCGGGCCGATCGTGGCGGCTTCCTCCACGAGCTCGCCCTGGGCGCCGAGGGACGCGGCCACCTCGTCATAGCGGGTGCCCGGCCGGAGCTCGGCCACCACGTCGTACCCGAAGATCATCTGCATCGGGTGCTTCTCCAGCCCCCAGATCCCGTTGTTGCCGATGACCGCGGTCACGTTCACGCCATGGCGCACCAAGGTGTCGAGGTCGCCGAGGGTGAAGCCGATCGCGCCGTCGCCGTAGACGACCACCACCTGTCGATCGGGATGCGCGAGCGCGGCCGCGAGCGCGTACCCGGTGCCCGCACCCAAGCAGCCATACGGACCCGGGCCGAGGAAGCAACCGGGCGTGAACGTGTCGATGTACTTGCCGGCGTACGACACGAAGTCGCCCCCATCGCCGATGACGACCGCGTCGCGGGCCAGCCGCGATCGCAGCTCCCCATAGATGCGAGCCGGGTCGATCGGATGCGCATCGGATTCGAGGCGGTCGGACTCGGTCGAACGCCGTTGCTGTTCCTCGTCGCGCAGTTGCACGATCCACTCGGTGCGCGCCGTACGCGCGTCGCTCGGACTTGTGCTGGACACTTGCTCCGCGAGCGCGGCGAACGTCGTTCGGAGATCACCGGCCACTGACGCGGCAAGCTCCACGTGCGGCGCAATCGACGCGAGCGCGTCGACCAGGTGCACCACCGGCGCGGCGAACGCGCCGAAACCGAGGCGGAAGTCGAGGGGCGTTCCGGCGACCACGATCAGGTCGGCTCCGTCGAATGCCACCTTGCGGGCGCGCGAGAACGCCAGCTCGTGATCCGCGGACAGCACGCCGCGGCCGAGATCGTTCGCGAGCACCGGGATGCGCGCGGCTTCCACGAGATCGCGCACTTCGCGCTCCGCGCCGGCCCAGTACACGTCGCCGCCCACCATCAGCACCGGTTGCTGCGCGGCGGCAAGGAGCGCAGCCACTCGCGCCACTGAATCGGGATCGGGTGCACCACCCGAGAGCTCGGCGAGGTCGGGCGGCTGTGCGACGGGCACGTCGGCCGCGCCCCATCCGTCGAGCGGGATGTCGACGAATGCCGGCCCCCGGTGGGGTGTCTGCGCGGCCCGCAGCGCGGCATCGATGCCAGATCCGATCATGTCGGCGCCGCCGAGCGTCGCCGCGTGCTTCGTGATCGACGCCACGATCGGTACATGGTCGAGCTCTTGGAGCGATCCGGAGCCCCACCGACCCTGCGGCGCGCGTCCACCGATGACGAGCACGGGTGACCCGTTGAGGTGTGCACTGGTGATCGCGCTCACACCGTTCGTGACACCCGGTCCAGCCGTGAGCGCCGCGACGCCGACGCGCCGCGTCACCTTCGCCCAGCCCTCCGCTGCGAACGCGGCCGTCTGCTCGTGGCGGGTGTCGATGAGCGCGATCTCGTGCTGCACGCATCCGTCGTAGAGCGGGAACAAGTGACCACCGCTCAAGGTGAAGACGGTGTCGACGCCGTGCGCAAGGAGCGTGGTGGCCGCGAGCTCGCCCCCGCCTTGCATCACGACGCTCATCTAGAGGTCGCCCGGCGTCGGGTTGTGCAACTTCACGGGAACATCCTTGCCGCCGGCGCGGAACCCCCGCAGGGTGACCTGCGCGTCGACATCCACGACGAGGGTGGCCGATCCGCCGCATGCACGCGTGGCGGAGCCGACGCGGACGCGGATCACAGTGGGTCCTTCCTGATCGCAGGTGATCTGCACTCGATCGGGATCGTCCGCGTCAACGGTGAACGTCACCGGCACGCTCGACTCCAGGACCAGCTCCGAGGTTGGGTTGGGACCGTCGTCGAGGCTGAGTCTGTCGCCGTGGATGCACCACAGTCCGCCCTCGGCGCGCACCCTGATCTGGAGCGGGCCGGCCTCGTACGGACCGAAGCACTTGGCGAGGCCTTGCCCGTCGACGAGTCTCGGCCCGGGTGTGTAGAAGTCCTCGCCGGCCCGCTCGTTCGCGACGCGCGTGTACCCATGCTTGATGAGGTAGTTGATCTTCCACGCAAAGGTCGTGTCGCGCTGGCCATAGCCCGACGCGTACACATCGATGATGCCGAGCTCCTCACCCGGCGGGACCGGGTAGAGGCGGACGCGGTCCCAGCGTCCCGCGAGCAGGTCGCGGACGATCCAGCGCGGCGCGTAGCCGGCCGCGGCGAGGTCGGGCGGCGCGCCGCCGCCGGGGTAGGACGGTCCGTCTGCCGCCACGGAGTACGACGGGTACGCCCAGTCGAAGACGGTGTCGTCGCGGTCCGCCGCGGCGACGAGATCGCGAGGAACAGACTTCCAGTCGCGGGTGATGTCGAGTGATGGCGCGCCGTACGCGCGGTCGTCGAACCGCCGCAGGTTGTCATGCTCCGACGCGAACGGCACCACGCTGGCTACGAGCAGCAGAACACCGATCGCGCGTACAGCATCACGGCTCCACTCGCGCGGTGCTGCGACCAACGCGACCGCCAGGATCACCGTCATCCCCCACACGGGCCCCGCGAGCGCGTTGAAGTCGCCGCCCTGCTTCGTCTGCGCCAGCACGATGCCCGGCACCGTCGACACGCCGATGATCCCCGCGGCAACGGTCGTCACCACGGCTGGTGCCCGCCACCACGATGCGGTTGCGCTCGGCTCGGCGTCGGACTTGGCACCCGGTTGGCGCCGTGCCCCGACGAGGCACCAGAGCACGCCGACCACCAGGAGCAGGATCGGGACGATGAGGAGCTTCAGATCGAGCTCCAGCGTGTCGCGCACCGACGCGACTCGGGCATGCCGACGCGCCACTCCGAACAGGAGGTCGAACGCGAATCCGTCGCTCGCGATCTGGAGCGCGCCGAGCACCACGACGAGCAGGCCGATCATCGTGATCGCCTCGAACGGCACACGGCTCCGACGGCTCGACTCGGCGGACACGGGCTTGTGCATCCACCACACCAGCGCGGCGACGACCACCACCACACCGCACGCGGCGAGCATCGTCTGCTTCGTGAGCACCGAGAGCGCGAGGAGCACGCCGGTGACAACTCGCCCACGCGCACCACGGTCGGAGCGGCGCAACCCGTCGTCGATCACACGCAGCGACCCGAGG
>JANOHN010000125.1:0-23065 GCA_031406505.1 Acidimicrobiia bacterium
CGAGGTCGACGAGATGAAGCACCTGCTCGCCGACCTCATCAACCGCATGCCCGACCGGGAGCGGCTGGTGCTCACCCTCTATTACTACGAGGCGCTCACGCTGGCGGAGATCGGCCAGGTGCTCGGTGTCACCGAGAGCCGTGTCTGCCAGATCCACACCAAGGCGATCCTCCAGCTGCGAGCGCGCCTGGCCGACCCGGCCTGAATCGAGTTTTCCGCAACATCCGAGCAACGCCTTCCCTCCGGGCGCGCCCGTCGCTAGGGTGCGTTCACCTTCCTCCGGCTTCCCCGCTGTGTCGTAGTCACCGGGGAGACCGATGTCATTGCGTCGCACTCCGGGCCGACGCGCGCGGTGGCTGCTCGCCAGTGCGCTCGTTGCGCTCGTCACCTCTGCACTCCCGCCCGCTCCGGCCGGAGCAGGATCGTCCGACTGGATCGCGCCGGTACCTGGACGCGTCGTCAGCGAGTACGAAGAACCACCCGCGCCCTTTGCGTCGGGCCACCGCGGTGTCGACTTCGCGGCGCCGTCCGGCTCGCCGGTTCGGGCCACGAACGCGGGCACCGTCACGTTCGCGGGCAGCGTGGCCGGCGCGTTGCACGTCGTGATCGCGCACGACAACGGGATTCGAACGTCGTACTCCTACTTGACGCGCATCGACATCGGGGTTGGCGCGACCGTCAAGCGTGGTCAGGTGGTCGGTACGGCCGGCGGTGCTGGGTCGGGCCACGGCCCAGGTGTGCTCCACTTCGGGGCGCGAATCGGTGATCGCTACATCGACCCGATGCTGCTGTTCGGCCCGACCGACCTCACGAAGCTGGTTCGTCTCGTTCCTGTCGACGGCACCACGATGTCCGACGAGGAAGCTCTGCTGCTGTTCACCGGCGACGGGGACGACGACTGTGCCGGCGGGCTCCTCCTCGTCGAGCAGCTCTGCGATCTCGGCGAAGCCGTGGGCGGGGCGGCGGTCGACGCGGCCTCGTGGGCGTGGAACCGAGCGGAGGAGGCCGTCAGCCTCGGACTCGACGCGTTGCGCGCACTGGGAGAAGCCGGCGCAGACTTGGCCGAGCGCATCGCACCCGTTGTGCGCGCTGTGCTCCAACAGGTCCGCGATGTGGCGAACCACGTCGCCGGTGCGGCGGAGGCGCTCGCGGTATCGGTCGCCAACGGTGCCGTCGAGCTGTTCAACGAGGTGGTCGAAGCCGGGCTCGAGCTCATCGAAGCGCTCACATCGTGCCCACAGCCAACACCCGTCGCGCACCCGAGAGGTTCCGGCAACATCGTCTACGCGGTGGGCGGTCTCGGGAGCTCTCGTCACCGCAATGGCCGGCGCAATGGCAGGAACCGGTTCACTCGGAGCTTCAACTTCCAGAGCGAGGCACTCGGGTACGCGCGCGGCGACGTTGGCTTCTACTCGTATGCGCCCGGCTCGCGGGCGTACTCGGCCGAGGACACCTACGGCGATCTCCACACGAAGGCACGCCAGCTCGGTACACAGCTCAAGCGGTTCGCACGGGAGCACCCGGGGCGCGGCGTTGATCTCGTCGGCCACTCACAGGGTGGCGTGGTGATCGACCTGTTCCTCATGGAGGTCTACGCAGGACACGAGGACGAGTATCCGCCGATCGAGAACGTCGTGACGTTCGCGTCGCCCCATCAAGGCACGCCCCTCGCCGACCTCGAGCAAGCGGTCAACGAGCATCTCGTGCTCGGGCCGATCGCTCGCACGGCCGCGCCCAAGATGCCGCTCGGTGCAGTCTCGGTCGCGCAGCTCGCAGAGTCGTCGCCGACGATGCGGAGCCTCTGGGCCGATGGCGGCGTGCCCGCGAGCGTTCGCTTCCTTTCGATCGTCGGCGCGGAAGACGGCGTGGTCCCATCGTCGAGCAGCGACGTGCCGGGTGGCACGAAGATCGTCGTCCCCGTGGGGTCCACGCTGGTGCCCGACGACCACCGCAACGTGCTCACCGACGACGACGCGATCAGCGCCGCGCAATCGCACCTCGGCGGCGGATCGCCGGCCAACTCGTGTGGACCGTTCACCGACGTCGGCGGCGAGCTCTACAGCACCGTGATCAGGCTGACCACGTCAGCAGTGTCCGGCACGGTCCCGACGGGGGTTCCGGAGGAACTCGTTCCGTGAGCTGACGCAATGAACTCTTCGCGCAACCGCAATGTTGCCCTTACCCCGCCCTTATCTCGGGCCGGTAACACGCTGCTTGTATGACTTCAATGGAAGCCCCCCTTGTGGGCGTGATCTGCGACACGGGCTCCCGTGGCCGTTTTGACGTTGCTGTGTACTTGGATGGCCTCCTCCTGGTGAGTGTTGCTTCGATCGCGGGTGATCGACCCGAAGGGAGGGCTGGAGAGGTGGCGGCCGCGCGACTGGAGGGTTGGTCTCGAGTGGAGATCCTCGAGTTGGACCCTGAGAACGAGTTCATCCCTCGGGAGTCGATCCGCCGGCTGGTGCTCCGGAAGCGCGGCTTGCAGCGTTCCTTGACGATCGTCCCTCACGCGCCGCGTGTCCCGCGACGACTTGTGTGGAAACGGGCGCGCAACGACTTCGAGCAAATACGGAAGCTCCTCTTTCAGACGTTCGGTCGACTCCTCGTCATGGAGCAGTGGCTGTCGCGCCGTTCGTCGTCGGGAGCACGATTGTGAGCCTGGCACCGCCGCCATCCGCGTTCTCGGCGTAGATCCGTCCGTCACTCGCGTCCACGACCGCGCGTGCGATCGAGAGGCCGAGGCCGGATCCGGGGAGGCCACGAGCGTCGACGGCTCGGTAGAAGCGGTCGAACACGAAGGGAAGATCGTTGGCGGGAATGCCCGGACCGTGATCGCGCACCTCGACACAACCAGCGCGAACTTGGACCTCGATCGGAGTCCCGTCGGGGCTGAACTTGATGGCGTTGTCGAGGAGGTTCCCGACAACGCGCGAGAGCGCCTCGGGACGAGCGATGACGGTGGACGACGTTGCGTCGACCGCGACGCTTCGTCCACTGCGGCGGGTGGCTCGCGCGGCTGCTTCGTGCACGAGTCGGTCGAGGGCGACCGGCTGCGCGGGTTCGCCGGCGTGGGTGTCGATCGTGAGCTGCACCAGCTCGGTGGACAGCGCCCCGAGCTCTTGGAGCTCACTGTCGAGGTCGGCAAGCACCTGCTCGCGGATCTGCGGGTCCAGGTCGGCATGGCGACGCAGCGTGTCGAGGTTGGTGCGCAGGCTCGTGAGCGGCGTCCGCAGCTCGTGACTCGCGTCCTGCACGAGCCGGTGTTGGCGATCATGGGACTCATCGAGCGCGCGGAGCATCGACGTGAACGCGCGAGCGAGACGTCCCACCTCGCCGCGACCGTTCGTAGGAACGGGATGGTCGAGTCGCCCGGTGGCCGCCACCTCCTCGGCAGCCGATGTGAGCCGCACCATGGGTCGCACCACGCGGCGCGCGATGAGCCAGCCCGCGAGGGCGGCGAGCGCGATCACCCCGATCCCGATCAACGCGGAGCGCTCACGGATTGCGGCGAGCACGTTCTCCGTGGCCGCGAGGTCTCGGATGATGCGGATCTTGCCGTCGTCGACGCCGGGGATGGTGACGGTCCGGTAGCTGTTGTCGCGGTAGCTTCTCGTCGCCAAGACCGGCGATACCACGTCGCGCCGGGCGTCGGCTTCGGTGACCGGAAGATTCACATCCCCCGTTCGTCCGTAGACTTTGCCGGCCGCGTCGATGCACTGGAGGCTGTTCCCGAGTTGCGCGGATATGCGTGTCGCATAGCTGGTCCGCAAGTCGTCAGCATTCGTAGCAAGGGCGAAGCACATCTGCGTGGCGAGGAAGCCGGTGGGATCGGACTCCAGGAGGAGCGGTCGGACGTCGGACTGGATCTGCGCGTCGAGCTCCGCGTGCAGCCGGTCCGACGTCTGGAGGTAGTTGGTGGTGGCTACCGCGATCACCGACACCGCGGCGAGCAGGGCGAGCGCGAGCGCGAGCCGGAGGCGCAGGCTCATGATTCCCGGAGCGTGTAGCCGACGCCCCGAACCGTATGGACGAGTCGCGGTTCGCTGTTCGCTTCGAGCTTGCGGCGCAAATATCCGACGTACACGGGAAGCGCCTTCGAGTCCTGACCGAAGTCGTAGCCCCAGATGCGCTCGTAGATCGTCGAGTGCGTCAGCACGACGCCTTCGTTGCTGGCGAGGAGGTGCAGGAGGTCGAACTCGGTCTTCGTGAGCTCGAGCTCTCGTTGGCCGCGCCATGCCCGTCGCGCGGCACCGTCGATTCTCAGGTCGCTCACGAGCAGTTCACGGCCGGTGTCGCCATACGTAGCGCGACGTACCAAGGCGCGAACCCGGGCGAGGAGCTCGTCGAGCGAGAAGGGCTTCGGGAGGTAGTCGTCGGCGCCGGCATCCAAGCCGGACACCCGATCCGACACCTCGATGCGCGCAGTCATCATGAGGATCGGTGTGCGGTCACCTTGTGATCGCAGCCGACGACACACAGTCAGACCGTCCACCTCGGGCATCATGAGGTCGAGGATCACCACATCGGGCGTCTGCTCGGACATCGCGGTGAATACCGCGGCGCCGTCGGGAACCGCGTGCACGCTGTAGCCCTCGAGCTCGAGCGCACGCGTGACCGACTCACGGGCGGCTCGGTCGTCTTCGGCCACGACGATCCGCTTCATCCCTCACCGAGGGTACGGGTCCGGTGCTGCCCATGCGAGCGCGCGCACACCGACCGCCGTGCCCGCGAGACGTCTTGGCCCCGCTCTTACCGTTTTCTTATGCATCGAACAGCGGCTTCTTGTCTCGATCATGCAGAAGTCCTGCACTCGTTGTCGGCACGCATGCGACCTGTTCTGGTGCTCACTCTTACGTTGCTCTGGGCACATTTCGCGGCAACCGGCGAGCGGGAAGGTGTGCCATACTCCCGCGAGCGTCATCGGGTATTTGGGGGTGCGGAGTGCGACACCGGGGAAGGCTGCTTCGATCGTTCGTGGAGCGACGACGTCCCGTACTCGTCGCGACCATTGCCGCGATCGCGATCGCGCTCGCACTCTCGGGCTGCGGCGGTGATGCCGAGGCCGCGAGCTCGCCGCGTGTCATCGACGCCGGTCAGGTCGACATCAAGCTCCCGCCCGGCTTCAAGGTCGTCAACAACACCGTTGTTGCACCGAAGCGAAAGGCGTCGGCGGCTGCCACCACGCCGACGACCGCGCAAGACCCACGGGCCGCTGCCCTCGGCGTCACCACCACGACCTCCAAGGACGCGGTGCCGATCGAAGACAAGACCGACGCTACGTCGGATGTCATGTCGGCGTTCGGGAAGTTCCGTTCGTGCCTTGAAGGCCTCGGCGTGAAGTTCATCGGTGGGCCCAACGCAAGCGACCCCAACTCGCCCACGAACGACCCCGCCTACATCGAGGCTCTCACCACCTGTGCGGCCCGCTCCAACATCGTGCAGGCCATGGAGGCCGCCAACGCGGAGGAGGAGAACCTCACGCCGGCGGAGATCAAGGAGCGCAACGAGGGCTACCTCACGTGGCGCAAGTGCATGATCCAGCGCGGGTGGAAGATCCCCATGCCGACGCCCGACGCCAAGGGACGCCTGGTCTCGTTCGGCGGCGGTGGTGGTGATGGTGGTGAGGGCGGCGGACCGCAGATGGAAGCCCCACCCGGCAAGGATCTGATGACCAGCGGCGACCTCGAGCAGTGCGCCGAAAAGGCGACGAAGAAGTTCGAGAGCAAGCAGAAGTCCGGCGGCTGACGCGTTGCGCAAGTGGATCGTCGTCGGTGTGGCCGGAGTGGTCGTGCTTGTGTTGGCCGTCTCTGCGTTCGCGAGCGGCGGTAGCGAGGAAGAGGCTGGTTCCAAGCCGCTGCTGATCACCACGGCCGTGGAGCAGCGCGACCTGCGCGACGAGGTCACGGTCACCGGCACACTCGGACGGGTGGAGCAGCGCGCTGTCAACGCCGCGGCCCCGGCGGCCGTCAGCAAGGTATACGTGTCCGACGGCGCGGAGCTCAACGCCGGTCAGGCGATCCTCGCCCTCGACGGGCGCGACTCGGTCACTGAGACCGGTGACGTCGGCTTCTTCCGTAAGCTCGATGTGGGCGCAAGTGGCGTCGACGTGCTCCAGCTCGAGCAGATCCTCCAAGCATCCGGGTACTCGCCGGGGGCCGTCGATCAGGCGTACACCGAGCAGACGCGCGCTGCGCTCGGGCAGTGGCAGGCCGCGCACGGGTACCCCGGAGGGGCGCCGCAAACCGAGCAGAGCATGACCGTCTCGCTGTCGCCGGGCAACGGCTACAAGATCGGGCCCCGCTCCTCGGCCGGCGTGATCATCCGCCCCCGTGCCAAGGCCGCGAGCAGTGCGAACGGATCGGGCCACGCCAAGGCGTCACTCGCGGGCTTCAAGGCGCCGAACTCGGTGAAGTTCTTGCCTTGCGCGCCACCGACACAGGTCTCCATCAGCGGAACGGCAAGCATCAACGAAGGCACATCCACCGTCATCACGGTCACGACCGACAACGGACCGGCTACGTGCCCGACCACTGTCGCGCTGTCGTACTCCGGAACCGCCACACCCGGGGCCGACTACACGGTGCCAACCGCGTCCGTGACGTTCAACACCGGGGAAACGGTCAAGTCCTTCGTGTTCCAAACCCTCAACGATGCCCTCGCGGAAACGCCAGAGACGGCGGACATCTCCATCGTCCCCAACCCTGACTACATCATCAACACAGGGACGGCCACAGTCACCATCAATGATTCCTTGCTGCCAGTCGTGACGCTCACGCCGAGCGTCGCGCGGGTGAACGAGGGTCAACCGATCCAGTTCACGGTCGGCCTCGATCGCGCACTTGCCGTCTCGTTCGAGGTCTTCCTGGCGTTCTCCGGTGATGCGGTGGAAGGCACGCACTACAGCCGCCCCGCGGGGCTCTTCATCATCCCGGCCGGGCAGACCACGCTGCCCATCACGATCCCCACGCTCGACAACGCGCTCGTCGAGTTCGATCACACGCTCGGTGTCGCGCTCGCGGCCAGCCCCTCGTACACGATCGGGTCGCCCAACGGCGCCAACGTCACGATCGTCTCGGAAGACGTGCCCGAGATCAACATCAACGGTGGCGCCACCAGCCTCGGCAAGGGTGGCGCCGCGGTGTACACGATCGTGGCGAACCAGCCGCCGATCTACGACACGACGATCCAATACTCGGCGCAGGGAATCGCGAAACCGGGTGTCGACGTCGCGCCGCTCACCGGCACCGTGCTCATGAAAGCGGGCACCACATCCGTCAGCGTGCGCATCTTCGCGCTCAACACCGACGTCATCTTTCTCCCAACCGACATGATCGTGGCGCAGTGGCCCACGCGCATCGGATCCACGCTGGTAAAGGAAGGTGATGGCGTCGCGGCCGGCCAGCCGCTGTTCTCGATCACCGAGACCGGGTTCACGGTCACGTTGAAGGCGAGCGCGTCCGACCGCACGAAGCTCGCAGTCGGCCAGCAGGTCACCGTGACGGTCCAAGGGGGCACGTCGTCCGCGACGGGTGTGATCACCGAGCTCGACGAGAGCGCGACCATCGAAGAGTCGGGAGCGCAGAGCTACCAGGGCAAGGTGCAGGTGCAAGGTGAGCTCGGCGCGGCCGACGGCGCGGCCGTCACCATCGACGTGGTCCTCGAAGAGCGTCTGGGTGTGCTCACCGTGCCGATCGCGGCCGTCAAGCAGAACGGCGAAGGACAAGATGTGGTGCGGATCATCGACCTGAAGCGCGGCGGCCGCATCACGGAGGTTGTGGTGGAGACCGGACTCGCCGAGGCGTCGTACATCGAGATCAAGTCGGGACTCAAGGGCGACGAGGTTGTCGTCGTCGAGGTCGATCAGGCGACGGGATGACACCGGGCTCGACCACGGAGGCGCTCCTCGAGCTCGAGAGCGTGTCGCGCGTGTACGGCGAGCAGGTGAAGGTCTATGCGCTGCGAGAGGTGTCGCTGCGCATCGATCGGGCTGACCATATGGCCATTGTCGGCCCGTCGGGTTCCGGGAAGTCGACGATGCTCGGGCTCTTGGGTGTGCTCGACCTCCCGACGGAGGGCGGTGTGCGCATCGGTGGCGAGGACATCACCGGACTCGACGACGCGGCACGCTCCCGGATCCGCGGCGACACGATCGGGTTCGTGTTCCAGCAGTTCCACCTCATCCCGCACCTCACTGCGCTGGGCAACGTTTCGACGGCGTTGCTCTATCGGGGTTTGTCCCAAGGTGAGCGACGCGATCGCGCGTTCGCGGCACTCGAGACCGTTGGGTTGGCGCCGCGCGCCGAGCACCGTCCGGTGCAGATGTCGGGTGGGGAGCAGCAACGCGTCGCGATCGCGCGCGCCATCGTCACGGAACCGAGCATCGTGCTCGCCGATGAGCCCACCGGCGCGCTCGACTCGACGAACGCAGCAATGGTGATGGACGTGTTCTCCGGGCTCGGCTCGACCGAGCGTGCGGTGGTGTTGGTCACGCACGATCTCGGCATCGCGGCGACTGCGAACCGTGTGGTCCACATGCGCGATGGCGAGATCGTCGCCGACGAGCGGCAGAAGCCCTCACCCTTCAAGGGCGCCACGTGACGCATTGGCGCGAGCTCGTCGCCGTTGCGTGGAACGGGCTCAGCGCGCGCAAGATCCGGACGTTGCTGATCATGCTGGGCCCCGTCGTCGGCGTGGCTGCGATGGTGGGCGCAGTGGGACTCACCGAGTCGGCCAAGGGTGATCTCAAGCAACGCCTCGCGGAGCTCGGGACCAACCTGATCACCGCGGAGGCTGGCGGCACGTTCGGTCAGCAGAACCCGACGTTGCCCACGAACGCGGTCGCGCGCGTCATGGCCGTGGAGACGGTGGAGCGCGCGTCCGCGGTGGCGGAGGTCGGCGGCGTGTTGACGATCCCGCACGTTGGGGCCGAGGACTACTACGCGGCGTTTCCGACCCCGGTGCTCGCGGCCGACGAGAAGCTGCCGCAGGTCCTCGAAGTGCCGATGGTCAACGGGCGATGGTTGCGGGTGAACGACGACGAAAATCGAACACGCGCCGTGGTCATCGGCGCGGGGCTGGCCGAGGAGTACGGCGTCATCCAGGGTGAGTTCCGCACGATCCGCCTCAACCGGTTCGACTACGGCGTCATCGGTGTGCTCGACCGGGTTGCGCTCGACCCGAGCCTCGACAATGCGGTGTTCATCACGCAATGGGCCGCCAAGCACGACTTCCGCACCGAGGGCAAGCCCACGCGCCTCTACGTGCGCGCCGCCGAAGGGCAGACCGAGGCGACCGCCGACGCGCTCCCGATCGCGATCAACCTGGGTGGGCCTGAAGCGGTGTCCACCCAGATCCCGAGCGACGCGCTGGAGGCGTCGGCCCAGGCCGACAAGACGCTCCAGCAGACGGCGCTCTTCGCCGGGCTCCTTGCATTGGCAGTGGGCGGTCTGGGCATCGCCAACGTGATGTCGATCTCGGTGCTGCAGCGCTCGACGGAGATCGGCATCCGACGCGCGCTCGGCCACACGCGCTCCACGATCGGCTTCCAGTTCCTCCTCGAGGCGCTCTTCGTCGGGGTGCTCGGTGGCCTGGTCGGTGCGGCGCTCGGCGTAGCGATCGTGCACCTCGTGTCTGCGCTCGCGGGATGGATCGTCGTGGTCGACTACGGACGCATGCCGCTGTGGATCGGGCTCGCCGTCGCGGTGTCGGTGATTGCCGGGCTGTACCCGTCGCTCAAGGCCGCCCGCCTCGAGCCGCTCGAGACCCTGCGCCTGGGCTGATCGCTGGGAAGCAGCTTCGGGTCGGCCGCTACACTGACCCTCGACCCGAGCTCCGGCTCGGGATCTCTCACGCTCGCAGCAACTCCCAGGTCGTCACCGCCTCCGGGCGGGACGCAAGCGAGCGGACGTACAACTTGAGGAGTCACCCGTGGCTGTCGTCACTATGAAGCAGCTTCTGGAGGCCGGGGTCCACTTCGGTCACCAGACGCGCCGTTGGAACCCGAAGATGCGTCGTTTCATCTTCGGTGAGCGAAACGGCATCTACATCATCGACCTCCAGCAGACGTTGGAACGGATCGACACCGCCTACCGCTTCGTCCGAAAGACGGTCGAGGACGGCGGGACGGTCCTCTTCGTCGGCACCAAGAAGCAGGCCCAGGAGCCGGTGCAAGGCCAAGCCGACCGCTGTGGCATGCCCTTCGTGAACTACCGCTGGCTCGGCGGCATGCTCACCAACTTCCAGACGGTGCACAAGCGCGTGGCCAAGCTCCACGAGCTCGACCGCATGGTCGCAACCGGCGAGACCGAGCAGATGATCAAGAAGGAAGGCCTCAAGGTGAAGCGCGAGCGCGACAAGCTCCAGCGCAACCTTGGTGGCATCACTCGCATGGAGAAGCTTCCCGACGCCGTCTTCGTGATCGACACGAAGAAGGAGCACATCGCGGTCACCGAGGCGAACCGGCTCGGCATCCCGGTGATCGCCGTGGTCGACACGAACTGCGACCCCGACATCATCGACTACGTGATCCCCGGCAACGACGACGCGATCCGATCAGCCACGTTGATGAGCCGCATCGTGGCCGACGCCGTCGACGAAGGTCGGTTCCTCGCGCAGCGCAAGGGCGGCAAAGTGGCGAAGGCCGAGGAGGCGAAGGCGCCGAAGGTGCTCGACCCCGAGGCGGAAGCCAAGAAGGCCGAGGAGCAGGGCAAGGCGCGTGACGCGGCCGCGGCGGCGCAGGCCGAGCGTGAGGCGAAGCTCGCCGCGAAGAAGCAGGACGCGACTGACGCGCCGGCGGGCGAAACCGCCGATGCACCGGTCGCGGAAGTCGCCGCTGACGCAACCGCCGACGCGGCAAGTGGTGGCGACGAGCCCCCGGCGGCCGGCTGATGGCCGAGGTCACCGCGGCGATGGTTGCGGCGCTCCGTAAGGCAACGGGTGCCGGGATGATGGACTGCAAGCAGGCGCTCGCCGAGAACGACGGCGACATGGAGGCAGCCAAGGACTGGCTGCGCACCAAGGGTCTTTCCGGCGCGAGCAAGCGCGCCGGACGTTCAGCCGAGCAAGGTGCGGTCGACGTCATCGTCGAAGGCGGCGTGGGCACGCTCGTGGAGCTCACCGCCGAGACCGACTTCGTCGCGAAGGGCGCGATCTTCACCGAAACCGTCACGAAGCTGGCGCGGCTCGCGGTCGACGAGGCCAAGGAAGAGCTCGCGACGCTCCACTTCGAGGGCACGACCGTCGAGGATCACATCACGCAGCTCGCGGCCACGCTCGGCGAGAACATCGCATTGGGACGGGTCGTCGTGTACGAGTCGCCCGATGGCGTGATCGACGGGTACAAGCACATCCAGAACGAGCGCGGCACCATTGGCGTGCTCGTGGAGATCGGTGGCGTCGACCCCGGTGACGCCAAGGCTAAGGAAGTGGCCCACGACATCGCCTTGCACGTGGCGTCGGCTGCGCCCACGTACGTGCGCCGTGAAGACGTGCCGGCCGATGCGATCGAGAAGGAGCGGGCGGTGCTCGAGGAGCTCACCCGCAACGAGGGCAAGCCCGACAACGCGATCGAGAAGATCGTCGACGGGCGGATGAACGGCTTCTACAAGGACAACGTGCTTCTGGAGCAGGCGTTCGTCCGCGATGCCAAGACGACCGTGGGCAAGCTCGTCGAGAGCCTGGGCAAGGACGCCAGCGTGCGCCGCTTCGCCCGCGTCAAGGTGGGTGAGGAGTAGGAGCGTCCCGTAGGGGCGTTCAGATTGCGCACTCGGCGCGAGTCGCGTCGCGCCGGTCCTTGAAGAGTCGCTTGGTCTCCTCCGAGAGCACGCGAGTCGCCGGGTCCTCTCGGCGGAGTGCCGCGCTGATGGCCCCATCGTCGAAGTAGGCGCTGAGCGTGCAGTCGATCTGCGCGCGCGTGCGCCCACGTTGAAGGCTGAGCGCGACGATCCGATTCCGAGCGAGTGCGAACAAGTCGGCGTTGCGGATTGATTCCGGATCGGTCGCCGGTCGCCCGCAGACCGTGGTCGTGATGTCGAATCCGTCCGCAACGGCGTCCGCGGCGCCGATGACCTCCATCCACTCGGTGACGGCAGCGGTGATCACGGCAGTGCCCTCCGCGCTGCGCCCGCGGAAGGTGGCACGTGCGCAGTCGCCGCCGCTGCGCCGGAAGAGGATCTCTCGATCCCCGGCCCATTGGTCGGCGGCGCGCAGTGCGTCCATGGGGTCGATTCGACTCGCCAGGAGGTGGAAGAACTCCACCGCGCCCATCGAGGTCGCCCGACCGACCTGCCTGTCTTCCCCGATGAGGGAGGGCACCGGCACTCGCTGCGGCTTGTGTTTGCCGAGCAGAAGGTTGAGCACGCCAGCGTCGTCGCGCGGTGGGTGTCGGAACTTTCGGTTGAGACCGCGCTCGCCGTCGGTCGCGACGATCGCCTGCGTGAAGTAGATGCCGTACTGGTACGGCATCAAGCTCGATGCGGTCAAGATCTCCGGAACCGCGGTGTCTCCGAGCTCGTCCTCGATGGCGAGCCCCTGGAGGGCGTACTCGCGCGCGAAGCGCGCCAATGCCGCATCCGATTGCTCGCCCAGCCAGATCTCCGCAACGCGGTCGGCGTCGCCTTCGAGGAGCGCGGCGAACGCCGGTGGGTACTCACCCGACGGGCGTCGCCGCGGCGCGAACTGCCCGAAGTGGTCGTCTTGGAGTCCGTGAGTGAGCTCGTGCGACAGCACGTATTGCACTGAGACGCGATCGGGATTCCCGCGCATCGTGATCGCGTTGTTGTAGTAGTACGCGAGCACGCTGGTGCTGCCGGCCTTGCGGATGGAGCGCACATAGCGCTCGTCGGCTCCGAGCAGTCCGAGCACGTGCAGCAAGCGCGCCTCCCGATGGAGGCCGCGCAGCTCCGCCGGAAGGAACGGTGCCGACCCTTCGCCGTCGAACTGGGCCGACGTGAGGTATCGGGCGCGCACCGGCGTGGCGAACTCGAGGTGGCGGATGCGCTCCACATCGTGGGCGATCGTCTCGATGCGGGGATCCCACTCGAGGTCGGGGCGACGGATCTTGGCGCTCGCCGGCGATTCCGCGGCAACGACCGTTGCGGTGAATGCCGCCGCGGCCACGATGAGTGCCGCAACCTTCGTCAGAGACCCGGATTGTCGGCCCAACCCCGCTCCGCCCGCTTGCCGACCCGCCGGGGGAGCCGGGTGCTCATGTGCTCGGTTCGGTAGCGTAACGCCGCCAATCCCGTGCGAAGGAGCGTGCATGTTCACAGACCCGTTCTTCTTCAGCGGCGGTAGCGATGTGTTTCCGACCGAGCTCGGGATGTTCGTTGCCGGGGCCATGCTCGTGGCCGTGATCTCGGTGCTCTTCGCCGGGCGGGGCAACGAAGACCGCACTCGCGTGCGCTCCGTGGCTCGCTATCTCGGTGCGATCGGGTTGTTCACCCTGTTCATCACACTGTTCGCGGCGTTCGGTGCGGCGTTCTCGCTCACCGACCTGGTGGTGAACCACCAGGAGCGCTACGAGGTGTACGGCGGTGGCTACGAGTCCGACGCGCCGTACACCGGCATCTTCCTCCCCGTGGGCGGGTCGTCGGGCTACGACTTCACCGGCGATCCCACGAACAACAGCAACTATTCCGCGGCGGTCGCGAGCGGTCTGATCGCGATCACCACGGGCTTGATCTTCGGGTTCCACGCCCGGTGGCGTCGACGCCTGATGGATGGACCACACCGCGACGACGAGTCGGTGGTGCGGGTCGACCGCACCTATCACTACGGACGCTGCTTCGTCGCGGCGTTGGTGGCCGCAGTGGCATTGACCGGCGTGGGCTTCGGCGTGTTCGAGATCGCCGCGCCAGGGATCGCGGTCGGCGGCAACGCCGACGTGGTGCGAGCCGAGGGGATCTCCGAGGTGCTCTCGTCCGGCGTGCTCGCGCTGGCGGCGCTGATGATCTTCATCCGGAGCTGGAACAGCGTCGTCCGGGTCGACCTCGGATCAGTCACGACCCGGCGCAAGCAATAGCGCCGAGGGCCAATAGAGTCAGGCTGGCCCTGGGTCTGCGTCCCGGGACGAATGCCGACCCCGACCGGAGGAACGTCGATGGCTGCCCAGAGCCGGTACCGCCGAGTGGTGCTGAAGCTCTCGGGTGAAGCCTTCGCCGACACGACCATTGGCTACGGGATCGACGCGAAGGTCGTGCAGCGCATCGCCGACGAGGTGGCAAGCGCGCGAACCGACCTCGGTGTCGATATCGCCGTCGTCGTGGGTGGCGGCAACATCTTCCGAGGCATGAGCGGCGCCAAGCGCGGTATGGACCGGGCCCGGGCCGACTACATGGGGATGCTGGCCACGGTCATCAACGCGCTCGCGCTCCAAGACGCGCTCGAGGCCGCGGATCAGCCCACCCGGGTGCAAACCGCGATCGCGATGGCGCAGGTGGCCGAGCCGTTCATCCCGTTGCGGGCGATCCGCCACCTGGAGAAGGGCCGCGTCGTGATCTTCGCCGCGGGCACCGGCAACCCGTACTTCACCACCGACACGACCGCGGCGTTGCGCGCCGCCGAGATCGGGGCCGAGGCGATCCTGAAGGGCACGCACTCGGGCGTCGACGGCATCTACTCGGCCGATCCGCGGAGCAATCCCGACGCCACCAAGTTCACCGAGGTCAGCCACTTCGAGGTGCTCAACAAGCGGCTCGAGGTGATGGACTCCACGGCGATCACCTTTTGCATGGACAACCAGCTTCCGATCATCGTGTTCGACGTGATGGAGCCTGGCAACATCGCACGTGCGCTGGTGGGCGAGCCGATTGGCACGCTCGTGCGCACCGCGTAGACGCCCCGCGTAGAAAACCGAGGAAACGCGCATGCCCGACAACGAGCTGAGCGACATGGTCGTGGAGGACTGCCACGACAAGATGCGCAAGGCCATCGAGCACCTCAAGGGTGAGTTCGGCGCGGTGCGCACCGGACGGGCCAACCCGGCGGTCGTCGAGAAGCTCATGATCGACTCGTACGGCGCGATGGTGCCGCTCCAGCAGCTCGCGGGCTGCAGCGTGCCCGAGCCCCGCCTGCTCGTGATCTCGCCCTACGACAAGAGCAACATCAAGGCAATCGAGAAGGCGATCCAGGGGAGCGATCTCGGGGTGAACCCCAGCAACGACGGGGCGGTGATCCGTCTCGCCTTCCCCCAGCTCACCGAGGAGCGGCGCAAGGAGCTCGTGAAGGTGGTGAAGAACCGGGCTGAGGAGGGCCGAGTGGTCATCCGCAACGTCCGGCGCGACGCCCGCAAGGAGTTGGAGGCGCTCCAGAAGGACGGCGACATCTCCAAGGACGACCTCGAGCGCATCGAGAAGGACCTCGAGAAGCACACCCAACAAGTGGTGGCCGAGGTCGACGATCTCTTGTCCCACAAGGAGAAGGAGCTGCTGGCGGTCTGACCGCGGGCGCGGCGCAACTGCAGCCCCCATCTACCACACGAACAACACAGGCCCCGGGACTATCGCTGGGACCCCTCGCGGGTCTAGCCTGGTGCCCTTATGTCGGACTGGCGAGACGACGACTTCGAGGACGATTGGGTGCCCAAGGCCCCTGGTGAAGGGGTCCGGGTGGTCGGTGATCACCAAGGCCCGCCGCCTGCGGCACCGCCGCCGCGGCAGCCCGCCGAGCGACCCGTCGAACGACCCGCCGAACGACCCGTCGGGCGCTTTCCGCTGCCGGGCGGGGGCGGGGGCGACTGGGTCGACGAGCCTGCACCCCGGGCGCGTCGCCGCGCTCCCGATGAGACGCCGGCCGAGCTCCCACACTGGACCGAGCCCCCGACCGGCCAGGTGCCGCGGGTGCTCGGTGGCACCTCCGCCGACGACGACTTCGAGCCCTGGGCCCAGGTGAGCGGTCCGGCCGGACCGCGGTTCCGGACCGGTGAGGCCGACTGGGCCGACGGCGATTGGGCCGAGGGCGAGCTGTCCAAGGACGCGACCATGGGCGTCGGCGCGCTCGACGACCGTCACGACGTGCACGACGAGTACGCGCCGCCGCGACGCGGTCGCCGTGGTCGCCGCGCCCGTCGAGGCGCCGAGGAAGCGCCGCCCGGACTGCCCGGACCGCCGCAAGGTATGCCGCAGGGTCCGCCGCCGCAGGCCGGTGGGCTCGAGGGTCCGTACGTGGAGCAGTACGAGGGCTATCAGGGTCGGTACGCGGAGAGCTACGAGGACTACGACGGCGGCCACTACGAGGAAGAGGAAGCGGGCGGTCGCGGTGACGTCGTGCCGCGGGTGATCACGGCGGCGGTCGTCGCCGCGGTCTCGCTCGCTGCGTTTGCTGCCGGCCGGGGCGCGGCGATGATCCTCGTCACCGTCATCGTGGCCTTGTGCGCGTTCGAGCTGTATGCCGCGTTCCAGAAGGTCGGGTACCACCCGGCCACGCTCCTCGGTTTGATCGGCTGCGCGGCGGTGGTGCCGCTCGCGTACAACAAGGGCGACGCGGGCATCCTCATTGGCGCGCTGCTCATGGGCGCGTTCACGCTCTTCTGGTACCTCTTCGAGGTGGTGCACGCGCGAGCCGTCGTCAATGCCGCGCTCACGTTGCTCCCATTCGCCTGGATCGGGATCTTCGGCGCGTACGCCGGAATGATGCTTGCCGTACCGGTCAGCGGTACGGGGTTCTTGCTCGGTGTGGTGATCTGCGCGGTGGGCTCCGACACGGTCGGGTTCTTCGTGGGCCGTTCGATGGGACGAACACCGCTGATGCCGCGCGTGTCGCCGAACAAGACGGTCGAAGGATTGATCGCTGGCGCGATCACCGCGGTCGTGCTCGGTGGCGTCGTGGGCAGCGTGTTGCATCCCTGGGCCGACAAGGGCATCGGCGCCGGCATCGTGCTCGGGCTCCTGGTGGCGATCTGCGCGCCGCTCGGCGACCTCGTCGAGTCGATGATCAAGCGGGACCTCGGGGTCAAGGATCTCGGTGGCTTCCTGCCGGGTCACGGTGGATTCCTCGATCGCTTCGACGCCGTCCTCTTCGCGCTGCCGGCGGCCTTCTACTGGGCGCTGCACCTGTTCTCGTGAGGCGGGTGGTCGTCCTTGGGTCGACCGGCTCGATCGGAACGCAAGCCCTCGACGTGATCCGGCGTCACCGCGAGCACTACGAGGTCCTCGCCTTGGCTGCGGGGCGGAACACGGAGTTGCTCGCAGCGCAGGCGGCCGAGTTCGGCGTTCCCGACGCGCACGTTCGCAGCGGACTCGACTCCACCGACGCGCTCACCGAGCTCGCCGCGCTGCCCGACGCCGATGTGGTGCTCAACGCCGTTGTCGGCTTCGCGGGTCTGCCGGCCACGATCGCCGCACTCGAGTCGGGCAAGCGCCTCGCGTTGGCGAACAAGGAGAGCCTCATCGCCGGTGGCCCGGTGGTGAAGGCCGCGCGCGTGCGCGGCGGCGGTGAGATCGTGCCCGTCGACTCGGAGCACTCGGCGCTCTACCAAGCGTTGCGGGGCGGCCGTCGCGAGGAGGTCTTGCGCCTGATCCTCACCGCCAGCGGAGGTCCGTTCCGCGGGCGTACTCGGGCCGAGCTCGAGCTCGTGACGGTGGAAGACGCCCTGAAGCATCCAACATGGGACATGGGTGCGAAGATCACGATCGACTCTTCCACGCTCATGAACAAGGGACTCGAGGTCATCGAAGCGCACGAGCTGTTCGAGGTTGACTACGACCAGGTGGACGTGGTCGTGCACCCGCAATCCGTCGTGCACGGCATGGTCGAGTTCACCGACGGCGCCACCGTCGCGCAGCTCTCGATGCCCGACATGCGGCTGCCGATCGGCCTCGCGCTCGGCGCACCGGATCGTCTCTCCGAGCCGTTCGGCGCGATCGACTGGTCGAGCCTGGGCACCCTCACGTTCGAGACGCCCGACCTCGAAGCGTTCCCGTGCCTCTCATTGGCGTACGAGGCCGGCCGGACGGGTGGGGGTGCTCCCGCCACGTTGTCCGGCGCCAACGAAGTTGCTGTTGCGGCCTTCCTCGACCGCCGGATCCCGTGGCTGGGCATCGCCGAGGTGAACGCCACCGTGCTCGGTCAGGGATCGGGGAACATCGCGGACGTGGACGACGTTCTCGAAGCAGACCGGGTTGCGCGTGAGCGGGCCCAGCATGTCGTCGAGCAGATCGAGCACAGGACTGCCGCGTGAAGGATCCCTTCGAAGACGCCTCCGCCGACGTCGGTCGGAGCGGTGCCGCGCTCATCCTCGTCGCCCTCATCGCCGCGCTCGTTGGCCTCGCGATCTTCCGGCCGGGCAGTCGCGACGTGCTCGCCATCATTCTCGGACTCGTGCTCATGGTGATGCTGCACGAGGCCGGTCACTTCATCGCGGCCAAGAAGACAGGTATGAAGGCTACGGAGTTCTTCATCGGTTTTGGGCCGAAGCTCTGGTCGTTCCGGCGCGGAGAGACCGAATACGGGGTGAAGGCCATCTTGCTCGGTGGCTACGTGAAGATCATCGGCATGACCAACGTCGACGAGGTCGACCCGGCCGACGAGCACCGCACGTATCGGAAGGCATCGCACAAGAACCGCTTCATCGTGGTGATGGCCGGAGTCACCGTGAACGTGCTGATCGCGCTCTTGCTGTACTTCGCTTACTTCGCTGCAGGGGGCGAGATCTACGACGGTCCAAGCACGGCGGTCGCTCGGGTAGTGGACAACAGCGCCGCGCAAGCTGCGGGCCTCCGACGCGGCGATCGCATCGCCGCGGTCGACGGTGAGCGGGTCAATGGGTGGGAACACCTTGTCCAGGAGATCGAGTCGCGCCCGGACGAGACCATCAGTCTCACCATCGTGCGGCGAGGGGATCGGATCCAGGTCGAGGCCACACCCAAGGCACGCAAGGGCCTCGGGTTCCTCGGGATCGGGCCACAGCCCCAGTTCCGCACGGTCGGTCTGCTGGCAGCCGTGCCCGAAAGCTTCAAGGCGATCGGTGAGGTCACGTCGGGCACGGCCAATGCCCTTGGGGATCTGTTCTCACCCGAGGGCATCTCGGAGTACAGCAAGAACTTCACCGCTGAAGCGCCGAAGGAGGGATCGCCGGAATCCAACGCGCGCCCGCGTTCGATCATCGGCATCATCGACTTCGGCAGCGACATCGTGAACGGCGACGTCCTGCTGCTCTTGCAGCTCTTGGCCGGAGTCAGCCTGGTGCTCGCCCTGTTCAACACGCTCCCGCTTCTCCCCTTTGATGGCGGGCACGCGGCGATCGTCGTGTACGAAGCCATCGCATCAAGGGTGAAGAAGCGCGACGTGCGAGCCGATTACCGCAAGCTGATGCCGGTGACGGCGGTGGTGCTGGCCCTCTTCCTCGCGTTCGCGCTCAGCGCGATGTTCCTCGACATCCGCGACGCCGTCGGCGGTTAGACCTGCACGAGATCTTCACCCGTGCGGGCATGAGCCCTGCCGGTTCACCCTCGTAGGCTGGTCGTGATGCAACCTCGCCGCAAGACTCGCCAAGTCCACGTGGGCGCGGTTGCGGTCGGTGGCGACGCACCGATCTCGGTGCAGTCGATGACCACCACGAAGACCGCCGACGTCGACGGCACGCTTGCACAGATCTATGCGCTGGCCGCAGCAGGTTGCGACATCGTCCGTTGCACGTGCAACGACGAAGCTGCGGCGGAGGGACTCGCCCAGATCGTGCCTCGATCGCCGGTGCCGATCATCGCCGACATCCACTTCCAGTACCGCCTCGCGCTCGCGGCGATGGAAGCGGGCGTGCAGGGATTGCGACTGAACCCGGGCAACATCCGAAAGCCCGACCAGATCAAGGCGGTGGCATCCGAAGCGCGCGACCGAGGGTTGGCGATCCGCATCGGTGTGAACGCGGGCAGCCTCGACCCCGAGATCTTCGAGCGCCACGGCGGTGCAACACCCGAGGCGCTCGTGGAATCCGCGGTGCGTGAGCTCGCCTACTTCCGCGAGGTCGACTTCGACGATGTGAAGATCTCGGTGAAGGCATCGAACGTGGGGTTGATGATCGATTCGTACCGCTTACTGGCGGACACCGTCGACCATCCGCTGCACCTCGGTGTGACCGAAGCCGGTCCGCCGCCCGCCGGGCTCGTGAAGTCGACCGCGGGGATCGCCACGTTGTTGGCCGAGGGGATCGGCGACACGATCCGCTACTCGCTCACGGCCGACCCGGTCGAAGAGGCGCAGGCGGGGCGCACGCTGCTCGAGTCGATGGGCCTGCGCGAGCGAAAGGGGCTCGACCTGATCGCGTGCCCGAGCTGTGGGCGCGCCGAGGTCGACGTGATCAAAGTGGCGAAGGAAGCGCAAGCCGCACTCGTTGGTCGCAACATCCCGCTCCAGGTGGCCGTGATGGGGTGCGTGGTGAACGGACCGGGCGAAGCGCGCGGCGCCGACCTGGGGATCGCGGCTGGACGCGGGAAGGGCCACCTGTTCGTGCGGGGGCACGTGGTGCGGGTGGTGCCGGAGGCGGAGATGGTGAGTGCGCTCGTCGACGAAGCCGAGCGCATCATGGAAGAAGGCATCGAAGCTCGCATCGCCGCGGCCGACGTCGACGCCGAGCGAATCGCAGCCGAGACGCGCGAAGAGCTGCTCCAGATCCAAGGCACCGACGCCAACCACGATCAAGAGAAGATCAAGAAGATCCGAGTGATCGCCGAGGGGTAAGCGATCGCGACACTCCGGGACTGGGTCAGAGCGTCGTGGGATCCGGGCTCGCGAAGGTCAAAGGTGGGTCCGTGGGGTCGGGGTGGAGCTCACGGAAGAACGCGGACATGAGCGCACGGGCAAACTCCGAACGGGGGAAGTTGAAGGATCCGCCGAGGTAGTTAAGGGTGACGAGTCCCCGTTCTACTCTCGCGACCACGAAGGAGAATGAGAGGCGGATCCGCGTCCCGGCAGCATTCACCGACTCAGCATTGATGGTGTAGACAACTCCGTCCGCACCGAGGGTCAGCGTGTCGTGAATCTGGACATCGACGGTCACAACCGGCTGAAAGGCCGGGGTTGCGAGTGCAGCTTCGAGCGAGAGCGTGGCATCCTGGCGCACACAGTCGTCGATTGTCGCCGCGGGGTCGCGCAGGGCGCGCATCGCCGTCGCCGCGTCGGCATCCGATTCGTACATGTCGATGCTGCCGGAGACAACCTCCATCGTGGCCCTCGTGAACCGAGCAGTGTCAACGTTGGCCGTTCGATGACGTCTCGCGGTTGCTCGCGCGGTCTCACATTCGGTCGTGTCCGGGGAATGGGAGCGAGAGCTCGGGGTCGCGGTCCATTCAGCAGTAGGCATTGAGCGTGCAAACGCAGCGGCCGCGCTGTGGGCCATGCGCCGATCGTCCGCTCGGTCGATGGACGTGGTCTGTCGGAGCGCAACGAACCAGACCCCGCCGCCCAGTGCGCCGATCAACGCAGCGACGATCAGCGCGCGGACAACGAAAGTGACCCCGCGATTGTGGACCGACACCTTGATCGAATCTGCGTTGTAGCCGACGGGTGCACCAGTGGTCGGAACGGTGGGTTGCCCGGCGGGGCTCGACCCTGCCGCAAGCGTGGGTGCTATCGGCCCTCCGAGCGGCTCGGCGGGGACCGGCGTGCTCGGCGCAGGGGAGGCGACCGTCGCCGCCGCGCCGGTGGCTGGTGCGATCGGGTCACCCCAAGTCCGTTTCGTCGCCGGCGACGCGGTCTTCGGTTCTGCCCGGGGTACGGACACGGGCGGCGCGGGAACGGGTGGCGGCGTCGGATCGTGGCGATGCTCGGTCCAGGCTTCGCCATCCCACCAGCGCAGCCGGCCAGGGGCTTGGGTATCGGGGTACCAGCCAGCAGCCGGGTCCGGCATTTGGCAACTCCAGTCTCAGGGCCGAGCAAAGACTTCACCAAGGCAGTCGACGCCGTACCCCCGCTCCTTGAGCGCGGGAAGCGCGCCGCGTTGCGCCTGGTTCGTGAAGGCTCAGCCCCTGGCGAGAAGCTTGTCTCGCCACCATTTGTGGACGCCGTGGACCATGCCGGCATCGAGGCGTTCGGCGCGCAGGCTCTGCTCGAGGGTGGCGTCGAGCGGTGGGATGCCACCGGCGACCCACGCGATCATGCGATCCGCGAGCTCCGCGTTGCGCGCGAGCAGCGGTCCGTGCAGGTACGTGCCGATGAGTCGCTCGGCGAGCACGCCTTCGGTGCCGCTGCCGTCTCCGTTGCCGCCACCGGCGAGCACGTTGCCCAGCGGCGTGACTCCAACGCCGAGCGTCGTGCGCCCACCGTGGTTCTCGAAGCCGGTGAGCGCGCGCGGCGGGCCGAACTCGCCCCACGCGTCGTTGTCGAGTGGCGAGGCGACCATCTCGCCGATGAGACGCGGCGATCCGGCGCGCGTCTCGAGATCGACGAGCCCCATCCCTTCGAGGACCGTGCCGTCGGCCGCGATGTAGCGGTGTCCGATGAGCTGATACCCACCGCACACTGCGAGCACGACGGCGCCGTTGGTGTGGGCTCGTTCGATGCTCGCCTTCGACTCGCGCATGCCGGCCCCAGCCATCTCCATCGGGTCGTCTTCGCCGCCACCGAAGATGTACACGTCGAGCGAGTCGGGGATGGGTTGCCCCGCGTCGACCTCGACGAGCTCGGCGGGGATGCCCCGCCAACGGCAACGCTGCAGGAGGACAACCGCGTTCCCGCGGTCGCCGTACGTGCCGAGCAGCTCCGGGTAGATCAAGCCGATGCGCACCGCTGAGTCGCGTGGCGTCATGGCGTGTCCCCGTACTTGCGATACAGGGCAGAGAACTGGGTGTACGACGCCACGATGTTCACTTCATCGCCCTCGAGCTCGCGCGCGGCAGCAATCGGATCGCGTTCGATCTCGTGCTCCACCTCGGCATAGCGAAGGCGCACGGCAACATCGAGACGGCGGTCGCCGGCGGCAGCGGTCTCGTGGTCGCGCAGCAGCTCGTACGGCACGTCCCAGAGCCACGACGGGTCTTTGCCGTCGGCGACGCGGGCATTGACGGCGATGACGACGGCGGTGTCGCGGTTGTGGAGGAAGCGCAGCACCTCGGTCCAGCCCGCCGGGTTCTTCGCG
>JANOHN010000015.1:0-18172 GCA_031406505.1 Acidimicrobiia bacterium
TCAGGTAGAGGGGGAGTGCGTGAATGCTTCGCTTTCCCCCGGCGGAGTATCCAACCGGGGGATCAGTCCACGAGTGGAAGACGATCCTCCAGATGTTGTCTTCGGTGTCGAACACCGGTGTTTGGCCCCCGGGTCCCCTCATCGCGTTGAGGGACGCCAGTACTGGTGTGCTGTAGATGCGGGTGCACGGACCGAGTGGTGCATCGCAGCGGGCCACGCCAACTTTGTAACTCGAGTCTTGCCAGAGGGCCGCGGAGTAGAAGAGGAACAGGCCGCCCGCGCTCCGCACCATCGTCGGACCCTCGATGATCGGTGGCTCCCAGCTCCCCGACGAGTTGTCCGTCTCGAGCAAGAGACGCTCGGTGCCGGGCACGAGGCTCATTCCGTCGGCCGCAAGCTGCGAGATGTAGATCCGAGTTGGGATGGAAGGCGTGCCATCCGTCTTGTAGGTGAGGTATGCCGTGCCGTCGGTGTCGATGAAGGGGCTCGCGTCGATCGTGCCGCCCTGCGCCTCCTGGCAGTACGCCGGCGTTGCCGAGGAATCGACGAAGTCGCCGTCGGGTGAGTCGGCGATCGCCACCCCGAGGCAGTGCGGCTCGCGCGTGCCGGAAACGTTCGCCTTCTCGGCTGAGTACCACATCACGAAGCGAGATCCCGGGGGGTTGGCCGGGCGCTCGATCACCGCGGGCGCCCAATGGCCAATGAGCTCCGCCCAGGGCGCGATGGAGGTGCGCGCCAGGCCATCGGGCGACGTGTCGACGTCGGCGCCGTCGAGACCGGCGATCTCCCAGGTGACGAGATCGGTGGATTGGAACACCGGCGTGATGTTGGGGAACACCTGCGTTGAGTACGTGTAGTAGCAGGCCGTGGGCGCGGGTGGACCGGTTCCCGTGTCGCACCAGGTCGGGTTCACGGCGAACGTGAACGGGTCGGGCGCGTCTGGGTTCTGCCAGTTGCGGATCGTGGGGTCGCCCTCCATGTCGACGCCCGCGGCGAGCGCGTCGCCGTGGCCGGGCGCGGCTGGCAGCGAAGGGGGTGCTGGCGTGCCGCCCCCGCCACCGCCAGCAGGTGGCGCGGCGGCCGGTGGAGGCACCGGGACGCACGCGGCTGCAGCGAGCACGAGCCCGAGAACGACGAGGACGCGGCGGGGAGGCATCAAGAAGCAAAGGTGCGGAGAAGTGGAACGGGGAGAGCAAGCCTACGAGGAAACCCCAGAGATCACAACACCCACATTGTCCCCAGGAATTGGGTGCTCAGTGCTCGTAGAAGATCCGCTCGACCACCTTGCGGGCCCGGCGCGTGACCCGGCGGTAGTCGTGGCGCAGCTCGGTTTCGGGGCGATGCACGTATCCCAGCAGACGGGCGAGGCGAGTTGCCGTCGCCCCGGTCGGCAGCGCATCGCCGGGCGTGCCGGTCACGAGGTAGCGCGCGTTGCGCGCGCGTTCACAGAACCGGTAGGCGTCGGCCAGCACCGTGGCGTCGTTCGTGGCGAGCAGGCCCGCGTCGCGGAGCCGGGACAGCGCGTCCGTTGTCGCGGGGCTGCGAATCTCGGGGTGCGCAGCACCGTGCTGGAGCTGGAGGAGCTGCACGGTGAACTCCACATCGGTGAGGCTCCCGCGTCCGAGCTTGAGGTGGAACTCCGGGTCCTCCCCGGGCGGAATGCGCTCCCGCTCCACCCGCGCCTTGATGCGCCGAACCTCGCGTGCTGCCTCGGGTGGGAACGGGTCGAGGTACACGTACGGCTCGACGAGCGCGAGGAAACGCTCACCCAGGTCGCGATCGCCGGCCACCACCCGCGCCCGCAAGAGCGACTGGAACTCCCAGGTCAACGCCGAGCCCTCGTAGTACTGGCGGTATCCGTCGAGAGATCGGGCGAGCAGACCTTTCTTGCCGTCGGGACGAAGGTTGGCGTCGATGCGGAACGTCTGGCCGTCGGCGGTGGTCGCGCCGATCTCGGCCATGAGCGCGATGGCGGTGGCTTCAGCCGTAGCGAACGCTTCGGAGGTGGTGCCGTCGTACACGAACAGCACGTCGATGTCGGAGGCGTACGAGAGCTCGCGACCACCGAGGCGACCCATGCCGATCACCGCGAACGGCACCTCCGGCTCGAGCGCGCGCAACGCGGCCTCGACGCACGCGTCGGCAAGGAACGCGAGCTCCCGTGCCGTGGTCTCGATGGGAGCGAGTCCCACCACGTCGCGTGCGGCGATGCGTAGCAGCTCGCGTCGCTTGAACCGTCGCAGCCCGGATTGCCGAGTCTTCGTATCCGAGCGCCAGCGCAGCGTCTCGAGCGCCGCGTCCATCAGCTCCGCGGCTTCGCGGGGACGACCGAGCCAGTCGTCGTCACCGAGCAGCTCCACCACCTCGGGTTGGCGCAGGAGCGCGTCGCCGACGAATCGACTCGTGCCGAGCACGCGACACACGCGCTCCGCCGCGCCTGGCGTCTCACGGAAGGTCGCGGCAAGTGCTTGGGCCTGCGTCTCGCCTTCCGCCAAACGCCGGAGCTGGAGCAAGCCCAGGTCGGGATCGGGAGTGTGCGAGAGCCAATCGAGCACGACGGGCAAAAGCTGTTGCATGACGCGCGACTGTCGGGTGAGTCCTTGGGTGAGCTCTTGGAGCGCGATGCGTGTGTGTTCGGCATCCACGAAGCCAAACGCCGCGAGCCGCTCCTGCACGGCTTCGGGAGGGAGCGGGCCGGCTCCCGCGAGCGCGTCGAGTACCGGCGCGAAGAACAGCAGCTCGTGGATCGATCGCACCGCGGTCTGGTGCCCGCGGTGGTCATTCTCGAAGAGCTCCAACGCCGTGATGCGGGGCTTGTCGCGATATCCGAGGACGCGCGCGAGCCGGGTCTGCGCCGCTCCCTCGCTCGGAAGGGTGTGGGTCTGTTGCTCGTCCCAGAGCTGGAGCCGGTGCTCGACCGTGCGGAGGAACACGTACGCGTCGGCCAGCCGCTCGGCGTCGGGCCGTTCGACGTATCCGGCGTCGGCGAGCTGGAGGAGCGCGTCCAGAGTCGTCCGCGATCGGATCGAAGCATCGTGACGACCGTGCACGCGTTGCAAGAGCTGCACCGCGAACTCGATGTCGCGGATCCCGCCCGGACCGCGCTTGAGCTCGCGTTCGTCGAGTCCCTTGCGGCGTAGCTCAGCTTCGGCGCGCGCCTTCATCGCGCGCGCCTCGCGGATGGCGTCGGGATCGAGCACATCGGGCCATACGAACGGGTGCGCGGTCGCCATGAATCGCTCGGCGAGTGCGGCGTTGCCCGCGACGGGCCGCGCCTTGATGAGCGCTTGGAACTCCCACGGCCGCGCGAACCGTTGGTACCAGACCTCATAGCCATCGACCTCGCGTGAGAGCGCACCAGCGCGGCCTTCGGGGCGAAGGTCGGGGTCGGTGCGGAACACGATGCCGTCGGCCGTCGGCGTGGTCATCACCGCGAGGAGCGATCGTGCGATGCGGTCGGCTTCGTTCCCGTTGCCGTCGTGCACGAACAGCACGTCGACATCGCTGGCGTAGTTCAGCTCGGACCCACCGAGCTTGCCCATACCGATCACGGCGAACGGAATCTCGGGGCCAGCAACGTCGAGTGCAGCACCCAGGCACACTTCGGCCAGCGCGGCGAGCTCTCGCCCAACGCTCGCCAGCTCGGCGAATCCGAGCAGGTCGCGCGCCGCGATCCGCAGGTACTCGCGCCGTTTCCAGCGGCGGAGACGTTGCCCGGGATCGCCGTCGTCGGATGCAGCGGTGAACGAAGCTCGGTACGCGCTCACGTCGAGCTCGCTGTTGATCGTGCGTGCGTCGCGGAGCGGGGTGAGCAGCGATGCGTCGTTGACGATCGCGGCGACCAGCGAGCGCGACGCGCATCCGACCGCGATGAGCGCGTCGCGCAGCAGGTCGCCCTCGACCAGCTCGTCGGCCAGGTCTGGATGCGCATCGAGCATTCGCTCGAGCGCCGCACGCGCGGCGAAGCCATCGGCTGATCGTTCGAGCGATCTGATCACCGCGGGCGCGTCGAGCGCTGCCGCAGCATCCATTGGTCCAGTGTCCCATCCGGAGGTGGCCGCGTATCCTGGTGCTGTGCCTCGGCTCCGTGTCGCTGCCGCGCAGCTCAACCTCGTTGTGGGCGATCTCGACGGCAACGTTGCGCGCATTCTCGAGAGCTATGAGCGGGCCGAGCAAGAAGGCTGCGATCTCGTCGCGTTTCCCGAGCTCGCCATCACGGGGTACCCGCCCGAAGACCTGTTGTTGCGCCCCGCATTCGTCGCGCAGTCCGCGGAGGCGCTCGAGAAGGTCGCCGCTCGCACTGGACGCACGGCGGCGATCATCGGCTACCCAGAGCCCGACAGCGATCTCTATAACTCGGCCGCGGTGTGCGCGGGCGGCAAGGTGCTCGGTGTCTACCGCAAGCACCTCCTCCCGAACTACGCGGTGTTCGACGAAGAGCGCTACTTCGAGCCGTGGAAGACCGACGGACCGTTGTTCGTCGTGGGCGGTGTGCGGGTGGCCGTCACGATCTGCGAGGACGCCTGGAGCCCGTCGGGCCCCATCCTCACGCAAGCGGCGGCAGGTGCGGAGCTCGTGGTCAACATCAACGCCTCGCCCTATTACGCCGGTCGGTTGCACGAGCGCGACACCATGCTCGCGACCCGGGCCGCGGACGCGTCGGTGCCGCTCGTGTACCTCAACCTCGTTGGTGGTCAGGACGAGCTGGTCTTCGACGGCGGATCGATGGTGTTCGACGAGGGCGGACACCTCGTCGCGCGCGCCAAGCAGTTCGAAGAGGACTTCCTCGTCGTTGATCTCGACGTGCAGCCTGCATTCCGTCGGCGCGCGCTCGACCCACGGGGGCGCATCCGTGCGGCGCGGCTCCCCGAGGTCGCCATCAGTGAAGCGCAGATCGCCGATCGCGGTGCGGCGCCGCGCGTCGAGACGCTGCTCGACCCAGTGCGCGAGGTGTACTCGGCGCTCGTGCTCGGAACTCGCGACTACGTACGCAAGAACGGCTTCACCGATGTGCTCATCGGCTTGTCGGGTGGGATCGATTCGTCGCTCGTCGCGGTGATCGCCGCCGACGCGCTCGGGCCCGAGCACGTCACCGGAGTGCTGATGCCGTCGCGCTTCTCGAGCGCGGGCAGCGTCAGCGACGCACAGGCGTTGGCCGGCACGCTCGGGATCAACGCGTTGACCGTCCCGATCGAGCCCGCGCACGCGGCGTATCTCGACATGCTCGCGGAGCCGCTCGGCGTGGAGCCTGGTCTCGCGGGCGAGAACCTCCAAGCCCGGATTCGGGGCACGATCCTCATGACCCTGTCGAACAAGCTCGGGTCGATGGTGCTGACCACGGGCAACAAGAGTGAGCTCGCTACCGGCTACGCCACGCTCTACGGCGACATGGCCGGCGGCTTCGCGGTGATCAAGGACGTGCCCAAGACGCTCGTGTACGCGCTGTGCCGCGACGTGAACGAGCGTGCCGGGCGTGCCGTCGTTCCCGAGTCGGTGATCGACAAGCCGCCGAGCGCGGAGCTGCGACCCGATCAGCTCGACAGCGACTCGCTGCCGGCCTACGACGTGCTGGACCCGATCGTCGAGGAGTACGTGGAGAACGACAAGTCGGTCGGGGAGCTGCTCGCACTGGGCTACGACCCCGACACGGTGCGGCGAGTGGCCAAGCTCGTCGACCGCAACGAGTACAAGCGGCGCCAGGCTCCACCCGGAGTGCGGGTGTCGCCCAAGGCGTTTGGCAAGGACCGCCGACTTCCTATCACCAACCGTTGGCCGGGTTAGTTGCCGACACGTCCGAGTTGAGGTGAGGCGCTACAAGCCGGAGGGGGCGCTTGTCCTCGCGGCGCTGCTCTTTGGCGTCACGTTCCCGCTCGTCCACGACGCGCTCGCCGACGTGGAGCCGTTCGCGTTCCTGCTGCTGCGCTTCTCGATCGCGGTGCTCGTCCTCGGTCCGTTCGCCGTGGTCATCGCACGTCGGGGCAGTCTCGAAGAGCGGCGACTTCTCTTGCGCGCCGGACTGATTGCCGGGGTGCTGCTCCTCGGCGGCTACGCAACGCAGACGATCGGGCTCCAGACGACCTCGCCATCCACGTCGGCGTTCATCACGGGGTTGTACGTGATGTTCACGCCGCTCATCGAAGGCGCGCTGCATCGGAAGATGCCACCGGTCGGTGTGCTCGTCGGCATCGCGCTCGCAACCGTCGGGCTGTACCTCCTGACCGGCGCAGATCTTGCGTTCGGTACCGGCGAGCTCTGGACGCTGCTGTGCGCGGTCCTCTTCGCCGTCTGGATCGTGTTCCAGGGCGAGTACGCCCGGCGGATCCATCCGATCCCGTTCACCACCGTGCAGCTCCTCGTGGTGGTGGTGCTCAGCGTGCCGGGCACCGCGGCGCAGGGCGTCGGTGAGCTCACCGGGTTGGTGATCTTCGCGGCCGCGTTCACTGGCATCGCGTGCTCGGCGTTCGCGCTGTCGCTCCAGGTGTGGGGTCAGCGTCACATTGCGGCGAGCCGGGCTGCGCTCATCCTCTTGACCGAGCCGGTCTTCGCCGCGATTGCCGGATACGTGAACGGCGAGCGACTCGGTGCGGTCGAGCTCGCGGGAGCCGGCGTGATCCTCGTGGGCATCGTCATCGCGGAGCTCGGTCCCGGCCGGGCCGAGGTGCCCCGCCCCGAGCTCGTGGAGCCGCATCCGTTCTAGGCCGCGAGGCCCGGTTGTTACCCTGCCTCGGTGTCAGCGGCCGGCCTCACGATCGACGACCTCGCACGCTTCCTCGGACACGCCACGTGGATCGAGCGGCGGCTCTTCGAGGTGCTCGGGAGCTGGGTCACCTCCACGCCGGAGGTGGCCGTGAAGCTCGCGTTGGCGCGCCACAGCCGTCATCACGCCTGGTACGCCGAGCTCCTCGAGCCGCTCCGTCCCGACACCCGCGACCATGATCTCGAGGCTCGGGCGCCGCTCGACAAGGCCTGGCGGAGCCTCGTGAATCGCATGCTGGCCGCGTCCACAACGCCAGCGCGCCTCGAGCGCCTGATCGAGACGCTGCAGCGCACGATCGCCCTCGATGAGCAGTTCTTGGGAGCCACCCGGGCCGTGCGGGATGCCCCGACCCGCCGGGTGCTCGGTCTCGTCCTCGCCGCCGAGCGGGCTGAGCTGGTCGAGATCGAGGCGCTCCAGAGAATCGATGCAGGAACGACCCTCAACGGTCGATAGCATCACTAGCCCCCGGTGGGCAGCAAACCCCCCATCTGGGGCCTGTGGAAAGCCTCGCTTGACGAGGTCGTTATGGTACGGAGGGCGAACCGCCCGTCGGCTGCCGGGAGCCGGGAACATCTACCGCCACCAGGCGGTTTTTCCACAAGCTCGAGCACATCGCATCTCCACCCAAAGCGCGCGAAAGGCATCTGTGGCGAAGGAGCGTGTGGAGCGGGACGAAGAAGATCTCGTCCGGCTCTATCTGACCGACATCGGGCAGTACCCACTGCTCACCAAGGACGACGAAGTCCGCCTGGCCCAGCAGATCGAAAAGGGCAACGCGGGCCGCGAGGAGTTCGAGCGCACCCCGGTGAAGAAGCTCACGCCGGCGAAGAAGCGCGAGCTCCGCAAGATCGCCCGCGAGGGTGAGCAGGCGCAGCGCACGTTCGTGCAGTCGAACCTGCGGCTCGTGGTCTCGATCGCCAAGAAGTACCAGGCGTCGGGGCTCCCGCTGCTCGACCTCATCCAGGAGGGCAACCTCGGCCTCATGCACGCAGTCGAGAAGTTCGACTGGCGCAAGGGCTTCAAGTTCTCGACGTATGCCACGTGGTGGATCCGTCAGGCGATCACCCGAGGCATCGCCAACACCGGCCGCACCATCCGTCTGCCGGTGCACGCCGGTGACACGTTGGCCCGGCTCCAGAAGGCCCGATCCCGGCTCGAGCTCAAGCTCGGTCGTCCCGCCACGCTCGCGGAGCTCGCGATCGAGGTCGAGATGCCCGAGGACAAGGTCACCGAGGCGTTGCGCTTCGCGGCCGAGCCGCTCTCGCTCTCGGAGCCGCTGCGGGAAGACGGCGACGCCGAGCTCGGCGACATCGTCGAAGACCGCTCGGCCGAGTCGCCGTTCGAGGTTGCCGCCACCGCGCTGCTGCCCGACGAGATCGAGAAGCTGCTCGCACCGCTCGACGAGCGCGAGCGTCAGATCCTGGCGTTGCGCTTCGGCCTCGATCGCGGCGAGCCGCGCACACTCGAAGAAGTTGGCGAGTATTTCAACCTCACGCGTGAGCGCATCCGTCAGATCGAAGCCCGCGCGATGAGCAAGCTGCGTCACCCATCGGCAGATACCGGGGCCAGGGACCTTCTCGCGGTCTAGGTTGACGCAGCTCCGCTGCGTACGACTCCATCATCGGATCCGCCGACACCGGCGCCCGCGACCTGCTGGCTGCCTCACTGCCACAGGTCCGGGAAGGCCACAGAAGCCCCGCTTCGGCGGGGCTTCGTCGCGTGGAGATCAGACGGGGGCAGGCGCGCTGGGGGTGGAGAGCTCGGGGGGCCGTGGCTCGGTGCCGGCAGGGCGCCGACGATCTTGGTGGCGCCACCACAGACCCACGAGCGCGCCGAACGCGAAGCCACCGACGTGCGCGGCCCACGCAACACCAGAGTCGCTCCCGACGAGCAGGAAGTTCTGCGCGACCCAGATGACTAACAGCCAGAGCGCTTGCACCTTGCGCAAGAAGATCGGCCCGAGCCAGATGACCGTCTTGATGCGCACCGACGGCCAGAGCACGAAGTACGCGCCCATCACCGCGGCGATCGCGCCCGACGCGCCGACGATTGGCACCGTTGAGTTCGGACTGACGGCGACGTGCGCGGCTGTGGCCACCGCTCCGCCCACGAGGTAGAGCAGCAGGTATCGCCACCAGCCCTTGCGGGCTTCGACGTTGTTGCCGAACACCCAGAGGAACAGCAGGTTCCCGAACAGATGCGGGATGCTCCCGTGCAGGAACATCGACGTGATCAGCGCGAGCCACACCACCTTGCCCGGCGAGTGCGCCGGCCCTTCGCGGTCGCCGCACGCGCTGCCGTCGCCGAACCGGAACGTGTCCTGGTACTCAGCCTCGGTCAGCGGTCGCCCCTTGATGAGCTCGCAGGGAATCGCGGCGTTGTCCACGACGAAGCGGAGGTCTTCTTCCTCGATCTGATCCGCGAAACCGGTCCACTCGAGCCGCGGCGTGCCCGTCGGTTGCACACCGAAGTACACGATGATGCACAGCGCGCTGAGCACGAGCGTCACCCATGGCACGCGCCGCGGCTGGTTGGCGTCGGCGAACGGGATCACGAGGGCTCACCGCCGGGTGGTGCGGTCCACCCGGTCCACTGCGTGCCGTCCCACCATCGGAGCAAGCCGGAGGCGGGGTCCCACGGATCCGGGTACCACCGGGCGGGTGGCAGGCGCGTCGCCGTCGGCGACCACGTGCCGGCGGCTTGGGCGCGCTCACGCGCGGCCGGCACCGCCTGCTGGAGCGCGGCGACGAGCGCGGCGCGGTCGTTCGTGCCCACCGCCACCCAGTACCGCTTGCCCGCGTCGATCCCGCGCACACCTACCGAGTCGCTGGTCCAGATCGGGTTCGCGCCGAGGTACCGCTTGTTGAGTGGGCGCCACGGCCACGTGTTGCCCGCCTGCCCCATCGTCGACAGCTCGAGTGCGCACAGCCGGACCGAGCGTCGGCCTACCCAGAGGTACTCGGAGTCGACCCGGACGCGCGCCTTGCGGAACCGCCAGACGTTCACGAGCCACGCCGCGGCCGCTACAGGGGCGAACACCGGCGCGATGACGAGGAAGCTCACGACCATCACGACGGGGAGCCACCGCCAGTCGCGGCGCTGCGCGTTGAGGTGCTCCTCGTACAGCACCTCCGCCGACGCGGCAAGGTCAGTCATGGTGGACGTACGGTACGCTCTCGCACGCAGACGCTGACTCCAGAGGAGTGTCGATGAAGAAGCTGTTGATCTTGCTGGTGCTCGTCTTGATCGGGGTGGCGGTAGCCAAGAAGCTCCGCGACGCCTAGCTCCACCTGGTTCGTCGTCCTCGGGCCCGCCAACGTGCGGGCCCGCGGCGCGTCTGGGGCCTACGCCTGGAGCCCGGCCGCGTACTTGGTCGCGAACAACGCGGGCGCGCCACCCGTGTGCCAGAACACCACGGTGTCGCTCGACGTGAACCGTCCGTCGCGCACCGCGGCGATCAACCCGGCCATCGCCTTGCCCGTGTAGACGGGATCCAGCACGAGCCCTTCGAGCTTGGCCACGAGGCGGATCGCGTCGACACCGTCCGTCGACAGCTCGCCGTAGCCGGCACCGAACCGGTCGTGATCAACCACCGCGCTCGACGGCGGCGCCACTCGCCCGGTGCGCGCCGCCGCTTCGGTCGCGAGCCGAGGCACGACCTCATCGAGATCGGGCCGGGTGCCCACGTCGACGCCGAGCACTTGCACGTCGGTGCCGAAGCCGGCGAGCAAGCCGGCGTGCGTACCGCCCGAGCCGTCGGCCACCACCGCCCATTGCACCGACGTGTCACCGAGCTGGCCGCGCAGCTCGTCGACCGCGTCGGCGTACGCGGTCACGCCGGTCACCGATGCGCCCCCCACCGGGATCGCGAACGGGCGCCGGCCGTCGCGCGTGAGCTCGACGGCGAGCGCCTCGATGGCGTTCTCCAGGGCGTAGTAGTCGCACGGTCCCACGAAGCGCATCTGCGCACCGAGCAGCGAGTCGAGCACGAGGTTGCCGCCCGGCCCGGGATCGGGCGGGACGGGCGCGTTGGTCGACAACGCCACGTGACAGTCGAGCCCCATGCGGTTGGCTGCAGCCGCGGTCATGCGCACGTGGTTGCTCTGCGCGCCGCCACCGGTCACGAGCGTGTCGCACCCCGCCGCCACGGCCTCGGTGCACAGGTGCACGAGCTTGCGAGCCTTGTTGCCCCCGAGCGCGAGGCCGGTGCAGTCGTCGCGCTTCACGAGGAGCCGCGGGCCTCCGAGTGCTTCCGCGAGCCGGTCCATCGGCTCGAGTGGGGTGGGCAGGTGTGCGAGCGGGACAGGACCATCCAGGTTGGCCGTGCTCACGCGGCGGTGCGCTCCTTCCGGCGCAGGAGCCACCACACCACCGCGCCTGCGCTCGCCGCGGCGACCGCGCCCGAGACCGCGAGCGCCGGCCTCTGCGGCACGGGCACCCGGTCGCGCAGTCGCACCGGCCGAGCGAAGGTGAGGATCGGCCACCCTTCTTCTTTCGCCACTCGCGCCAGCGCGCGGTCGGGGTTGACCGCGGCCGGGTGGCCGACCACGCGCAGCATCGGCTCGTCGGTGATCGAGTCGCTGTACGCGTAGGAGTCGGCGAGGTCGATCCCCTCGCGTTCGGCGAGCAATTCGATCGCCTCGGCCTTGTATGGGCCGTAGCCGTAGTACGCGAGCTCGCCGGTGTACGCGCCGTCAGCGCCCACCTCGGCGCGGGTAGCGATCACCTCGTCGACGCCGAGGAAGTCACCGAGTGGTGCGACCACCTCTTCGGGCGCCGACGACACGATGACCACCTTGCGGCCGGCCGCGTGGTGCTCGGTGATGAGATCTGCGGCCTCGGCGAAGATGATCGGCGTCACTACTTCCTCGAGGGCCTCGCGCACGATGCTGGCCACGTGGTCGCGGTTCCATCCCGCGATCATGTTGAGCATCGCGACCCGCAGCTTCTCCATCTTCTTCTCGTCGGCGCCTACCAGCATGAACACCACCTGGGCGTAGGCGCCGCGCACGATCGCCCGCCTGGAGAGCAGCCCCTCCTTGTAGAAGTTGCGGCTGAACGCGAGCACTGAGCTCTTGGCGATGATCGTCTTGTCGAGGTCGAAGAACGCCGCGCTCGTCGCCATGTCCATCAAGGCTACGCGCACCCTTGACACGCTCGAGCGCCCGTCGTACGTTGCCGCCCGCTCTTCTTCCCGCGCCCTTCCTCAAGCGTCCCGGTCGCGCCTGTCGACCGGTCGACCTGAGGAAGGTGAGGTCCGTGCTCTTCGCGCTCTGGTCCCCAAAGGGTGGCTCTGGCACATCGGTCGTGGCTGCGGCGTGTGCGCTCGTGCTCGCACGCGATGCCGCCGGCGCCCGTCTCGCTGATCTCGCCGGCGATCAACCGGCCATCTTCGGATTGGCGTCTGATCCCGAGACCGGAATCGTCGACTGGCTGGCCGCGGGTCCGGAGGCACCAGTCGACGCGCTCGAACGTCTCGCTGTCACCGTTGCACCAGGGATCGCGCTCGTTCCCCGTGGCACCGCCGACCGTGCGCTCGCGCCGCTCCCCGCGGCCGAGAGTGGTGCGGCGCTGGCAGTCGCGCTGCGTGACGGTCCGGTGCCGACGATCGTCGATGCCGGAACCGGGACTGCGCCCGCAGCCCGGGCTCTTGTCGAGGTGGCCGACGTATCGGTTGTCGTGTTGCGCGGCTGCTATCTCGCGTTGCGCCGAGCTGTGCACTCGCCGCTCCTTGCGCGCGCCACCGGTGTGGTGCTTGTAGAAGAAGCCGGACGTTCGCTGGGCTTGTCAGAGGTCCGCGATGTGCTCGACCGGCCGGTCATGGCGCGCGTCCCGGTACGAGCGCAGGTGGCGCGTGCTGTGGACGCCGGTGTGCTGGCTGCTCGTGTGCCCGACGCTCTGACTCGTCCGTCGGCGCGGCTGCTTGCGCGCGTCGGTCTGTGCACCGAGCGGCGAGGCGAAGCCGCGTGAGCGCCGACCTCAAGCAGCGAGTGCATGAACGCCTGCTACACGTGCCCGAGCTCATCGAGTTGGCGCATCCTGACGGCCAGCGAGCAGTGCGGGCCCAGCTCGCCGAGCTCTTGCGCGACGAGGACCCGCTCCTTCCCGCGACGCACTTCGAGCGAATGCTCGCGGAGCTGACCGATGAGGTCGCCGGCCTCGGACCGCTCGAGCCGTTGTTGGCGGCCCCCGACGTCACCGAAGTCATGGTGAACGGACCCGGTCACGCGTACATCGAACGGGCCGGTCGGCTCGAGCGGATCGACCTCGACCTCGACGCGGCGGGAATCGTGCGCCTCGTCGAACGCGTCGTCGCACCGCTCGGGCTGCGACTCGACCGCGCATCTCCGATGGTCGACGCTCGCTTGCCCGACGGCTCGCGCCTGCACGCGGTGCTCCCTCCGCTGGCGATCGACGGTCCGTGCGTCACCATCCGCCGCTTTAGCACTCGCTCGGTGTCGCTGGAAGCGTTCGGGCTCGACCAATCCGCGTGCGGGTTCCTCCGCTGGTGCGTCGAAGCTGGTTGGAACCTCGTGGTTGCCGGGGGCACGAGCGCCGGCAAGACCACCTTGCTCAACGCGTTGTCGGGTGCCATCCCGATCGACGAGCGAGTGGTCACGATCGAAGAGACCGCCGAGCTGCGCTTGGTGCAACCCCACGTCGTCCGGCTCGAAGCGCGCCCACCCAACGCGGAAGGCGCCGGCGCGGTGCCGGTACGAGCCTTGGTGCGGGCAGCGCTGCGGATGCGGCCAGACCGTGTCGTGGTGGGGGAGGTCCGTGGCGGCGAAGCCTTCGACATGCTCCAGGCGCTCAACACCGGGCACGACGGCTCCCTCTCGACGGTGCACGCCAACAGTGCGGCAGACGCACTGACGAGACTCGAGACGCTCGTGTTGCTCGCCGACACTGGCCTGCCGCTTGTCGCGGTTCGAGCGCAGCTCGCAGCCGCGCTCGACGGAGTCATCTTCGTCGCTCGTCGAGCAGACGGAGCGCGACGGGTTGAGCAGATCGCGGAGCTCGTCGGCGCGCCGGACGGCCCCGCGGTCCGTTCGTTGTACTCGTGGCGCGACAACCGCCTGACGCCAACGTCCACGCCGACGCGCGCGCCGCGTCGACCCGACGCTCCCGATCCCGATGTCGAGTGGTTCGCATGCTGACGGTGATCACCGGCGTGGTCGGTGGGCTCGTGGCGCGCTTCCTCGTGCACGCTTCGCGCCGCGTGGAGGCTGGGCACCAGGCACGCGGTCTGGCGGCGCGCCGACGTTGTCGTCTGCCAGCGAGAGTCCGCACCTGGTTGGCGCGGGGGCTCGATGACGCCGCTCTCAGCGTCGAGCCTGAAGCCGCGTGCGAGCTGTGGCTCGCCGCAGTCCTCGGGATCGCGTTTCCCGCAGCTGCGCTCGCTCCGGGGTTGGGTATCGCCGCGGCCGTCGGCGCGCTCGCGGCGGGGCCGGTTGCACTCCAGCTTCTGCGCGGGCGGGCTCGGCATCGCTTGGTGGTCGCGTTGCCCGGCGCACTCGAGCACGTTGCCGCGGGCTTGCGGGGCGGCGCCACAGTCGACGAGACGATCGAAGCGCTTGGCAACACCGACAGCCCATTGGCGCCTGATCTCGGACGGGTGCGTGCCCGTTCCTCGTTGGGTCCGGGACTCAGTGATGCGCTCATGGCGTGGTCGAGCGAACGCGACCTCACGTCGGTGCGCGCCGCGTGCGGAGCGCTGGCGGTCGCGGCGTCAATGGGCGGACCCGCGGCTGGCGCGATTGACGGTCTCGCGGGCTCGCTTCGCGACCGTCTCGGCGCGGCGGCCGAAGCGCGTGCGCTCTCGGCCCAAGCACGCGTGTCGGCGATCGTCGTGGGCGCGGCCCCACTCGCGTACCTCGCGTTCTCGGCAGTTGCCGATCCGTCCTCGCTGAGCGTGCTTGTCCGGACCGGCGGCGGGCGACTGTGCCTCGGACTGGGGCTCGCGTTCGAGGTGCTAGCCGTCGTGTGGATGCGACGGATCGTGCGGGCCGAGGACGACGAATGAGCGCGATCTCCGTCTTCCTCGGCCTGGGCTGGGGTGCGCTAGTCGCCGTGCCGTTCGCGCGCCGCGCGCAACGCGCCGACGTGATGGTGCGGCTCGACTCGCGCGTCCCGCGCCCGACTGGAATGTCGCTCCTGCTGCTGCGGCGCGTGCACCTTGAACAGTGGACAGGACCGCTCGGCCGAGTTGTGCGGGGACTCGGACGGCGGCGTACGTCCGTCCGGCGTGACGCCGAGCTTGCTCGCGAGCTGCCGGTTGCGATCGACCTCTTGGCGGTGGCAGTTGGCGCGGGCTGCACGCCATACCTCGCCGTCGGCGTCGCCGCGCAGTGGTCACCTCCCGCAGTGGCGGCGCATCTCGACGAGGTGAGGCGTGACTGCACGCTCGGCGTCGGCTTCGCCCAGGCGCTCGATCGGGTAGCGAGTGACTGTCCGATACTCCAACCGCTAGCGGATGCGTTGCTCGCGTCGGACCGATACGGAGCACCGGTGGGGGACGCGCTCACGCGTCTCGCATCCGAGGAAAGAGCCGCACTCCGGCGGCGCGCTGAGGCCCGTGCCCGCACCGTTCCCGTCCGACTTCTCTTCCCCTTGGTCTTCCTCGTCCTGCCGGCGTTCGGGTTGCTCTCGGTAGTGCCCGTGCTGCTCGTCGGCCTTTCCAGCACCTGACCAAGGAGATACCTCATGCACGTGTTCCACCGGTTCCGTCGCGCTCTGCTCGTTCGCAACGAGGCGGGTCAGACCACCGCCGAGTACGCGCTCGTGATCCTGGGCGTTGCCGTCGTCGCGGGTGCATTGGCGATCTGGGCCAAGGGCGGCGCGATCCAGGACCTGTTCGACGAGATCATTCACGACATCCTGTAATGGCCGCGCCCGGAGCTCGTGAGCGAGGGCAGGCCACTGTCGAGTTCGCGCTCGTCCTTCCTGTGCTGGTGCTCGGGTTGCTCGCGGTGCTCCAGGTCGGCTTGCTCGTGCGTGATCACGTGGCAGTCGTCCACGCGGCACGCGAAGCAGCCCGGGCCGCGAGCGTGGATCCCGATCCTGGCCGGGCGGTGCGTGCCGCGCACGAGACGCTTCCGGATGCGCAGGTGCACGTCGGCCCACGCCCGGCGGTAGGCGAGCCGATCACCGTGGTCGTCACGTATCGGTCCCACACCAACTTGCCGCTCGTCGGTCCGCTCTTCCCCGATCCGACGCTCGAGTCTCGAGTCGTGATGCGGGTCGAGAAGTGAGACGCGATGGCGGGAGCACCTCGGTCGTCATGGTCGGTGTGCTCGCCGTCGCCGTGACACCCGCGCGCGCGGGGGGGCGGGTCGGCGTCGCGGGGGGGGCCCGGGCGCGCGCCCACACGGCTGCTGATGCGGCGGCGCTGGCCGCGGCCGACATGCTGGCCCTCGGTCGAGGGTCCGGCGCCGCGGCCGAGGCGGCAAGCGACACCGCCGATGCCAATGGCGCTCACCTCGTCCGATGCATCTGCGAGGGCCCAATCGTGACGGTGCGCGTGCGAGTCGACGTTGCCGGACTCGCGGATGCGCGCGCGAACGCTCGGGCGGAGTTCACGAGAATGCCGATGCTCGACGGATGAGCGTCGCGCGGTCGTGCGCCTACTGGCTTTGGACAACTCCGTCGTCTCGGAAGTCGGCGAACAGCGCGGGCGCCGCGCCGGTGAGCGCGAGGTTCGAGCCCGAGCCGCTGCCGACCGGCACGGTGATGCTCTTGACCGCGGCAGGGTCGATCTGCATGGCGAGCCGGCCGAGGCGCCACAGCCCGACGAGGTCCACGTTCATCGTCCGAACGTGGCGAGCGAGGAACGCTACGAGTCGCATGGTGCCCGCGTCGCCGGGGTTCTGGGCTCGTAGCGTCGTGAGCGTCGCGATGATGAGGTCGGCCTGGTTCGCAGTGCGTGTGATGTCGCCGTCGGTCCAACTGTAGCGATCACGGGAGTAGCGGAGCACTTGGTCGCCGGTCAGATGTTGGAAGCCGGGCTGGAAGAACGCGCCTGAGTTCTTGTCTTCGAACGTCTTCGTGACGTTGATATCGATGCCACCGATCTCGTCGACCATCGCGATGATGCCGGGGAAGTTCGTGGTGAGCGCGTAGCTGATCTCGATGCCCATCATCTGATTGAGCTGTTCGACGATGCCCGGTAGCCCTTGGAGTGCGTGGTACGCGTTGATCTTGTCGCCGCTCGGCGCCTGCGTGTCACGCGGCACGTTGATGATCGTGGCTTCGTGTGTCGTGGGGTTCACGCCGATCACGTGGATCGCGTCGCCGAGGCCCTTGTCATCGTCGGTACGGCCGTCGTTGCCGAGCGCCAAGAAGAAGAACGGCTCGGTCGGCGAGTTGTCGAACTGGGTGTCACCGAACTGGGTGACCTGGAACCAGATCGCACCCTGGGCCGGCGTCGGCTGGCCGAGCGCGAGCCACGCGGCCGAGAGGAGCCCCGCCACGAGCAGACCGCAGAGCGGCACCACGAGCAACAGGCGAACGAGCGGACGTCTCATGGGGCCACCGTGGTCGTCGGCGCGTCGGTCGGGCCGGCTTGCACGCCGGTTCCGCTGCGCTCGACGTGCAGCGTCCAGCCAGTGACTTTCCAGGTCGAGTCGAGCAGCTGGAGCAACACCAGGGACCCGGTCCGCCGGATCGTCACGTCACCGCGCTTCGCCTCCGCCGTGATGGTGAGGTCGATCGCCGCATTGGCCATCACGACCGCGCCACCGTCGCCCATCAGCGCGGTGAAGCCGATGGGCGGCGCCGTGACCACTATCTTGCCGGTCGCCTTCGGGAGGCCCTCGTCCACGAGCAATGCGCGATCGCCGGCTGCGAGCTTGGCGAGGGCCGGGTCGTCGAAGAGCTTGCCGAGGGCCGCGTCCTTCGCCGTGCCCTTGCGCAGCGGCACGACGGTGGCCTCGTTCGCGTAGTCCTCCACGAGCCCCAAAACTGCCTGGCTCACGTCGGCGGGAACGTCTGTCGGCAAGGAGAACGCGTTGAGGCTCGCCACCACGGGATCGCCGATCGTCAGCTCGAGCGTCGTCGAGGTGTCGACCTCCGGCGCTGCCGTCTTCTTGTCGTCGCCGCCCAGCACGACCACCGCGCCGGCGACGAGGGCGAGGATCACGAGGACAACGCCGCCGATGATCCATGGTGAGGGACCACGGCGCTGTGGGCGCGCCGGCTGACGTCGCGTGGCGCGCGGTACCGCCGGAACCGGCTCGGTGATTGGACCGAGCGACGACGCAGGTCGCCGCGGCGGCGGGGGAGGGATCGACATCGCGGCGAGAGCCTATGACACGGCGCTCGGGCTTCCGGCATCATCCGCGGCGCGCCTACCGTGTGTGCATGGCGCTCAAGAACGCGGTGAAGCGATTCACCACCACGGTGGAGGAGCTCGACCGA
>JANOHN010000016.1:0-6553 GCA_031406505.1 Acidimicrobiia bacterium
CCACGACGTGGAGTTCGTGCGCTCCCTCGCCCCCGACCGCGCGCTGCTGATGCCCGAAGGCATCCTCGACTACTTCGACGACGAGATGCTCCCCCTCATCGAGCTCGCGTAGGCGGCTCTCGCGATTGAGCGCGGCGCGTCACCCCGCGTCGAGGAACCGCTGCACGATCGGCTCGGGGCCCGCGAGGATCACCACCGAGCCTTCGGCGAGGCCTTCGAGCGCTGCCACCGGCGGGAGCGCGTGACTGCCGGGCGGCTGCACCGCGAGCACACGGGCGCCCTCTTCTCGCCACGCGCCGAGCTCGGCCGCGGTCAGGTCGCGCCCGACCTCGTGGCGGAAGGCAACGATCTCCAGGTCGTCGAGCTTGACGTAGCGAGCCGCGCGCTCGTCGATCGCCGCGCCCACGAACGCACCCGCCGCCGCCCTCGACATGCTCACGCCCGCATCGATCCCGAAGCCGCCGAGTCGTTGCGAGAGCGCATCATCGAAGCACCGAGCAACGGTGCGGATGTCAGGGTTCATGCGCCGAGCCTGGGCGCACGTCGCGACGTTCGTGAGCTCGTCGTCGGTGCACGCCACCAGGCAACGAGCTTCCGCGATCGAGGCCCGCTCGAGGTTCTCGGCCAGTCGCACGTCGCCGGAGAGCACGGGCACCCGCGACGCGACTGCCTCACGGAATCGATTGTCGGCGGCGCGCTCGATCACGACCGTCGGAACCTCGAGGTCGTCGAGCAAGCGGGCCACTCGGAAGCCCACGGTGCCCAACCCGGCGATGATCACGTGGTTGCGCATCCGCCGGGCGTGGCGACCGCTGCGCTCGTCGATCCGGTCGGCCGTGAACATGGCCGTCAGGTGCGAGAACACGATGCCGATGAGCAGTGCGCCGGCCGCCATCACGGCGACGCCGAAGATCTTCAACCACTCGCTCTCCTTGTCGAGCCCAACGTCGCCGAACGCGTTGGTCAACGCTCGGTAGAGGGCGTCGACCGGTCCGACGTCGAGTGCGTACGCGAACACGCCGACCGTGAGGGCAAGCAGCACGATGAGCGCGACCGCGGCTGCGGTGACCATGGTCGGTGTGCGCTGCAGCCTCGTGCGCCATCTCGAGAGTCGCCGTTGCGAACGGCGTGGCCCGTCGTCCACGACGGGGTTGTCCTGCAATGCGAGGCGCAGCACGTCGAGCAGCAACCCGCCCACGAGGAGCTGGTCGCCCGCTCCGATCACGTCGGCGTCGCCCTGCGCGTGGGCCCACTGCCCCCCGGGTGGGCGCCGAGCGACGGCCGCGCATCCCCACTCGCGCTTCATCTCTCCAAAGCTCTGTCCGACGAGCGGCGAGTTGGCGCTCACGGTGAGCACGCACATCGGCACGTCTTCGTCGCCGAGGCGGAGCGTCTCTCGGACGTCCTCCGAGAACACCGCAGCCACGAACGCCGGTGCAGCCAGCGCCGACGCGCTGAAGCAGCGGCGGACGTTGAGCCCGGTCTGGAGCTGCTCGGCGAGCACGGCATCGAAGGCCCGCAGCACCACCGGGACGTCCGGCGCCACCTCATGAGCGGCCGCGACGATGCGCAGGTTGTCGAGATCGTCCTCGCCGAGTGTGAGCAGCGTGCTGGCGGTGGCCAGGTCGACGGCGCGCAGCTGGTCTTCGCAGTCGCCGTCACCGACCACGACCTGCGTGCCATCGGGCAGCGCCGACGCAAGCTCGTCGTCGTCAGGCGACGCGAGGACCGTGAGCGTGCCGCCGCGCTCGGCGAGCAGCCGCGCCACGCGGACCGTAAGGCGTGAGAGTCCGGTCAGTACGTAGCGTTGCTCGTTCAGTCGGCACCACCTGCTTGGTTCGAGTGATGCAGGGTAACGGCCCCGACGGCGGGTACGCGAGCGAGTGCCACGGTTCTCACACGTTCTTCACACTCGGGTTCCGTCATGCTCGGCCGATGCAGACAACCCGTCATCAACGAGCACATGGAGCACACCGATGCTGATCCGCCACCGAGCAATCGTCTCTCTTGCCGTCGCGACGCTCGTGGTCGTCGGCGCCGGGCCGAGCGCCGGGGCCGGGTCCGAATGCGGCACGATCGACGGCCGCGGGTGCGCGCCCTCGAGCGCGCGCGTCGACGTCGCCACACCCACGTTCTCGAACCCCACTGACATCACCAACCCGCTCTTCCCGATCAGCGAGCTTCACTCCGCCCTGTTGCTCGGCCAGGTGGAGGGCAAGTCGTTCCGGACCGAGACCACGCTGCTGCCTCGGACTGAGGTGATCGAGTGGCGGGGCCAGCGGGTCGAGGTGGTGTTGTCGCAGTACATGGCGTACCTGGACGGCCGGCTCGAGGAAGTTGCCATCGACCGGTACGCGCAAGCCGACGACGGCTCGGTCTGGTACTTCGGCGAGGACGTGTTCGACTACCGCGATGGCGTGGTCGGGCCCACCGAGGGCACGTGGCTCGCCGGACGTGAAGGCCCGCCGTCGATGATCATGCCGGGAGCACCGAAGGTTGGTGATGTGTACCGACCGGAGAACGCGCCCGGCATCGTGTTCGAAGAGGTCACGGTCGACGAGGTCGACAAGACCGTCGACGGTCCACGCGGGCCCGTCACCGGCGCAATCGTCGCCAATGAGCTGCATGTCGACGGGACGCACGAGCTGAAGATCTTCGCTCCCGGTTACGGCGAGTTCCGCACCGCCAGTGGCGGCGATGTCGAGGCCCTGGCGCTCGCGGTGCCCACCGACGGGCTCCCCGGTCTGCCGCCGGCCGAGCTCTCCACGCTCACGAACGGCGCGTTGGCGATCCTCGAGGCGACGAGGGTCGACGACTGGGATGGCGCCGCGGCCACGCTCAAGCGGCTGGATGCTGCATGGCAGGTGCTCGACGCGAGCGAGCCCGCGCCGAAGCCAATCGCGGCGTTGGTGAACAAGTCACTGCATGCGCTCGACGGCGCCATCAAGGGGCGCGAGCTCCGTAAGGTCGGTCAGGCAGCACTCGATCTCGGGCAGTCCGCGCTCGATCTCGAGCTCCGGTACCGAGCGCCAGTCGAGATCGACGCCGGCCGGTTCGAGCTGTGGACTCAGCAGCTGCGCGTCGACGCCGCGGCACGCGACACGGCGAGCGTCACGGGCGACGTGGCCGTGCTGGAGTGGATCCGCGACCGCCTCACCGCGGGTCTCGACCCGGCGGGACGCGCCGAGGTGGACGGTCGGCTGCGCGATCTGCGCATCGCGACCGATGCCGAGAACCTCCTGGCCGCAGCCGACCACGCCGCCCGGCTCGGCGCCCGGATGCGCGTGCTCGTGGCGCGCCAGCCGGTCGGCTGATGACGAGCGGGCCGTTCGCCCGCCGCTCGCGTATCGTGCGTCCATGGGCGGCATGCGCGGCGTCATCTCGAAGGTCCGGTTCCTGTGCGAGCTGGGGATGCTCGCGGGGCTGGCGTATTGGGGATTCAACGAACACGACGGCGCGTCCGAGTGGGTGCTCGGGATCGGCCTGCCGTTCGTGGCCGCCGGGACCTGGTGGGCGTTCGTTTCACCCAAGGCGCATTGGCCGGTGCGACTCGGGGTTCGGTTCTTGATCGAAGCTGTGCTCTTCGGTGGCGCGGCCGCCGCACTGGTCGCGGCTGACGAGCCCGTGCTCGGCGGCGTGCTCTTGGTGACGGCGCTCCTCACCTCACCGATCAACGCCGCCGGCGCGGGCGATCGATAGGCGGCTCATCTTGTGGACGCCAACGGTTGCACCGTGCGGCCGTCGGTGAGGCGGATTGCGTGGCGGAGATGCTCGTCGGCGGCGACGCGTGCGCCCGGCCAGACGACCGACGCCTCGACGGTGCCTTCGACGACCGCACCCTCGCCCACGACCGCGCGCCCACCCGACGCGAGGAGGTTTGCACCCAAGTAGCGCAACGGCGTGCCGCAGTCGGTGAAGCCCCAGCGCGTCGGCACAAGCTCAAGCGTGCCGGCGTCGAGGGCGGGGCGCCATCGCTCGGTGTACAGGTCGGACGGTTCATCGGCGAGGTCGCGCACCGCTGACCACGGCATCACGCACGCGCCTGCGTACTTCCAGAGGCCGTCGAAGTCGGGCTCGTGATCGTTCAACGCTACGAGCAGGCGGATGCGTTCGCCGTCCCACCCGTCGACGAGCTCGGCGAGGTTGGGCGCGGTCAGCGCGTCGGCGTTCGTGACGACGACTGCGTCACCCGAGATCCACTCGCGCAATCGGCCGAGCGCACCGGCAGTGCCGAGACGTTCCTCGAGCTCGACCGACACATGCACCGGCGGCGCGCCCGAGGCAAGGTGGGCCTCCATCTGCTCTCTGTGCGCGTGGACGTTGACCGCGATGTCCGGGGTCACAGTTCCCACTCGTTCGATCGCGATGTCGACGAGCGGACGGTTTCCGACCGGGCAGAGCGCCTTCGGCAAGATCTCCGTGAGCGGGCGGAGGCGGGTTCCCTCACCGGCGGCGAGAACGATTCCTTTCACGGGTCGAGTGTGGCAGCGAACACCTCGACGCGAGCGCGGTGGCCCGGCGAGCGGGCGAGGTGGGCGTCGGAGGTGATCAACGCGATGTCGAGCGCTTCCGCGAGCGCGACGAATGCCGCGTCGTAGGCCGTCAAGGTGGAACGCAGCGCCCAGATGCGGTCGGCGAGCTGGGTGTGTGGATAGCGAGTCAGTGGCATGAGCTCGAAGTCGGCGCGTGCTTCGTCGGCGCGCGCTTCGGCCAACCCACCGTTGCTCACGAGGCGTCGGAGCGCATGCAGCAGCTCGACGTCAATGAGGTGAGGTGCGTGAAGATCACCGTCGGCCGCGAGGCGAGTCATGAGCGGCCCATTGATCGGTCGACCGAGGAGTGCGTCCAACACCGCCGAGGTGTCGACGACGATCATGCTGGCCGATCGCGCCCTGACCTCACGGCCTCGACGATTGCCTCCCCACGCACACCCAATCGGCGGCTGCTGGCGCGCACTAGGACATCGGCGACCGGCGGGCGTTCGGCGACTCGCACGATCTCGTCGAGCACGTAGTCCGACAAGGAAACCCCGGCCGCGGCGGCCCGGGCGCGGAGCGCGCGATGCACGTCGTCAGGAACATTGCGGATCTGGATCACCTTGGCCACCCCTTCAAAGGTACACCCAAATTGGGTGTGACGTCTGCCGACTCGGCGGCCGACACCCCTTCGCGACAGCCGTGAGCGCGAACGTCGAGAGTGGTAGGCAGTCCCGCATGGAGGCCGCACGGACCACACCGGCTTTCGTCCTCGACGAGCGGCCCATGCTCGACGGTTGGCTCGAGTACCACCGGGAGACGCTCGCGCGGAAGTGCGAGGGGCTCAACGCTGAGCAGCTCGCCGCGAGGAGCGTGCCGCCGTCGTCGATGTCGCTGCTCGGTCTCGTGCGGCACATGGCCGAGGTCGAGCGGTTCTGGTTCCGCCGTTGCTTCGCCGGTGAGAGCGACGTCCGCTCCATCTACTGCTCGAAGGACGATCGCGACGGCGACTTCGACAACGCGAGCGCCGAGAATGTCGATGAGGGCTTCGCGACATGGCGGGCCGAGTGCGATGTGGCCCGGGCGATCGGGGCGAACGCGGCGCTCGAAGCGCTCTCGGCCAAGCTGCACGACGACGCCAATGTTCCGATGCGTTGGCTCCTCACGCACATGATCGAGGAGTACGCGCGCCACAACGGGCACGCTGACCTGCTCCGCGAGTGCATCGACGGAACCACTGGCGACTGACTGATGGACGCGGAGGAGAGCGTTGCCGTGAACCGACCCGATTGGCTCGACGGTGGCTATTCGCCGGATGGTGCGACGCTGCTCGAAGTGATCGACGCGCTCGAAGCCGAGGGCTATACCGGGCAGTTCATGGCGCGTCCGGACTCGATCGTCGAGTGCGCCACGTGCCACACGCAGACCCCGGCCAACAAGATGGTCGGCGACCACCGGCTGTACCGGCTCGAAGGTGCGTCGGATCCCGACGACATGGTGGCGGTGGCCGCGCTGCGGTGCCCGAGTTGCGAATCCCGGGGAACCCTGGTGTTGAAGTACGGCCCGGAGTCGTCCGCAGTCGATGTCGATGTGCTGCGGTGCTTGGACGTCCCGGCGGGCGCGGCCGGAGGCTGACGACGGCGTGCGCGCGGGTTAGAACGACCCCGCGGTGTCGATGGCCCACTGCTCCACGGCATCCTTGACGGTTGCCGTACCAACCTCGCCCAAGTTCACTTGGACGACTGTCGAGCCGATGCGGGCGTAGGCCTCGTACTGGTTGATGACGGACGTGCCGATCGTGACGGGACCTTCGAACACGACCGATCGCTTGACCCCGGGAAGCTTTCGCTTCTCGAGGTCGCTCTCGATCGTGTCGGTGGCTGCGCCGCCCGGCATCGACGCCGCGATGGTCTTGGCCACGCAGACGCGCGCCCGAGCACCAGTCATCAGCTTGAAGAAGCGCTTGGCCGGTCTGGTCGCATCGAACACGACGATTCGCGCGCTCACGCCGCCGCTGGAAAGACCGAAGTTCTGTTGGACTGCCTCTCCCGCGTCGGTGACGAGCCCCTCAGCCTCGG
>JANOHN010000176.1:0-4061 GCA_031406505.1 Acidimicrobiia bacterium
TCTCGGGCAAGGACAATCCGGCGTGGAGCGCCGACGAGCTCGCGTCAGTGCAACACCAACTGACCTCCAACGCGCAGCGACTGGTGCCCGCGATCAACCAGGTCCTCAACTACGTGCACCAGCGCACGCTGCAGCGGCTCACGCTCGAAGCCGCGCGCGCGGGCGAACGCCCGGCACCTGACTGAGGGGCGCGCGACTGAGCGTCGCTACAGCTCGAGGCCCCAAATGCGCGCCGCGTTGCCACCCGCGATCCGCGCCTTCTCGTCTTCGGCGATGCTGCCCATCATGTCTTCGATCGTGCGCCGCGAGTACGGCCAGTCGTTGCCGTGGTGTGGGTAGTCGCTCGACCACATGATGTTGTCGAGACCCGCGGCGTGTCGCAGCGCGATGCCGGACCGGTCGGTGATGAACGTCGCCGCGTTGTTGCGGTACCAGTAGAAGGACGGCGGGTTCTTGATGGGCAGGTCGCCCCACACCCGGTTGCGCCAATAGCGGTCGTCCACCGATTCGATGAGGTGCGGGATCCAGCCCACGCCGGTCTCGATCCAGCAGACCTGGAGCTCGGGGAACCGCTCGTACACGCCGTTGAAGATCATCGAGGTGATGGCACCGGCGGTCATCGAGAACACGCTGCTCATGCTGCCGATCGCCTTGGCCCGCGTGGCTTCGCTCGCCATGTCGTAGAGCGAGTTGCCGGCCTGCTCTGCTGCCTGGCGCTGCGCGGCACGCGCCGCACGACTCACGATGTTGATGTGGATCGAGACGGGCATGCCCTCGTCGCACGCGGCGGCCCAGAAGGGGTCGTCGTCCCTCGAGAGGCTCTCCCCGCCTGACGGCCAGTTGGAGATGACCACTCCTTTGGCGCCGCGCGCCTTTGCCTTGCGGAGCGCGTCGACCGCGGTGTCGATCCCGATCGACGGCATCTGGGCGAGCCCGATCAATCGAGTGGGGTCCGGCGCGCAGAACTCGTCGAACAAGAAGTTGTTGTACGCCTCGATGCCGGCGAGCACGAAGTCGTCGTCATCATCGCCGAGGAAATGCCCCACCGTGCGCTGCGGCGGGAAGAGCAGCTCCGCCCACACACCGTCGATGTCCATGTCCTTCAGCCGCTCGGCACCGTTGTAGCAACCGGCGCGCGCGTCCTCATACGTGACGCCAAACCACTTGAACTCGTCCCACGACCGTCCGGGGGTCGACACGAGACCGATTGGGTCCGGCGTGCCACCCGCGTGCATCCACGCGTCGCCGCCCTCGTGATCTTTCACGAGCTTGGGCGCCTTGTCCTGGTACTTCTCGGGCAGCCAGTTCTTCCAGATGTCGGGCGGCTCGAGGATGTGGCAGTCGGCGTCGACAACGCGGAGGTCGCGCATCAATGTCCCCCTGTTCCACCGCGTCGGCCTTCCGTTCGGCCGCGCGAGGCCCAAGAGTACGCTGACGCTGGCGTCAGGGAACAACCAACGGTGCAGAAGGGGCGGCGTGGTAACTCTGCTCGAGGGCGTGCGCGTCCTCGACCTCACTGGCGAGTCAGGCGCGATGGCCGGTCGGGTGTTGGGCGACCTCGGTGCCGAGGTCGTACTCGTGGAGCCAGTGGGCGGCTCCTCGCAACGGGCCCAACCGAACCGCTTCGACTCATGGGCCGCGGGCAAGGCGAGCGCCGAAGTCACGGGCGCCGACGACCCGGTCCTCGCGGAACTGCTCGCCGCAGCTCACGTGGTGATCGACACGCCGGGCGCCCCCGACTCCCTGACCATCGATCCTGGACGCGCCCCGCACGCGGTCTGGGTGAGCATGACGCCGTTCGGGTTGACGGGACCGCGTGCCGGTTGGCGGGCCTCCGACCTCGGGATCCTGGCGGCGAGCGGGAACATGTACGTCACCGGTCACCCCGAGCGGGCCCCCGTGCGGTGCACCGAGCCATCCGGCTACGCGCACAGCGGCGGTGAGGCCGCGTTCGCCGTCCTGACGGCGCTCTGGACGAGGGCGCCCCAACGCGTCGACCTCTCGATGCAGGAAGCGGTCGACATCGCGAACATGGCGCAGCCCGCGCGATACGAGCGCTCCCGACACCGCGGCAGCCGGGGCGGCGCCAACATCGGCCGTACCCGCGAGATCTGGCCGGCGAAGGACGGATGGGTCTCATTCGGGCTGCGCGGCGGGAAGGCACGCATCGCAAGCCTCGAGATCATCACCAAGGCGGTGCGAGACGACGGCCTCGACGCGTCGGCACTCGAAGCGCAGGACTGGTCGACGTGGTCGAACGAAGAGGCACCGGCCGAGACGCTGCGTGCAGTCGAGCTGGCTGTCGGCGCGTACTTCGAGCGGCACACGATGCAGGAGCTCTACGACCTCGCATGCGAGACCAATCTCATGCTCGCACCGGCGAACTCACCCCGAGAGATCCTCGGCAGCAAACAGCTCGACGCCCGCAACTTCTTCGCTCCCCTCGGTGACGTCAAGCAGTTTCCCGTCTCGTTCGTCCAAGTCCGTTCCAAAGAGAACACGTACAACCAAATCGCGCCACGAGCGCCTGCGCCCGAGCTGAGCACCGGGCGCGCACCAGCGGGGCCCGGCTGCATGTTTGAGTCCGCCGCCGATGCCCCGCCGTCCGGGCCGGGAACACGGGCATGGAAGCCCGGGATGCCGGCGTGGGCGGGCGTCAACATCATCGAGTTCGGCTCGGGCGCGGCCGGGCCGATCGCGACGCGGTACTTCGTGGAGCACGGGGCAACGGTGCTTCGTGTCGAGTCGCGCGCGCGCCCCGACTTCCTGCGCATGATGGCGATCGGGCCGAAGAACCCGCTCGGGGTCGAGGGCTCGGAGATGTACGACGGGCTCAACGTCGGTAAGCGCAACGTGACGCTCAATCTCAAGCACCCCGAGTCGGTCGCGCTGGTGAAGCGGCTCATCGTGGAGTGGGCCGATGCCATCGCCGAGAACTACGCACCGCGCGCGATGCGCAACTTCGGGCTCGATTACGACTCACTCGTCGAGATCAAGCCCGACGTGGTGATGATCAGCGCGTGCCTCAACGGTCAGACCGGCCCGCACAAGGACTACCCCGGGTTCGGTGGTCAAGGCGCGGCACTCGCTGGGTACAACTGGCTCACCGGCTGGCCCGACCTCGAGCCGGTGGGTCCCTACGGCACGATCACAGATTCGCTCGCGCCGCGCTACGTGGCGACCGCACTCGCCGCCGGCCTGCATGCACATCGCCGCACCGGCAAGGGCTGCTACCTCGACCTCTCGCAGGTCGAGAGCGGCACGTGGACCCTCACGCCCTGGTTGCTCGACTACCAGCTCGACGGCATCCTCGGAACGCGCGACGGCAACCGGTCGAGTCGCGCCGTGCCGCACGGCGCGTTCCCGTGCGCCGATGAGGGTGAGCAACGCGACCGTTGGGTGGCGATCGCGTGCTGGACCGACGACGAGTGGGCGCGACTCGCAGAGATCATCAGCATCGATGACCCGACACTCACCACGTTCGTCGCTCGCCAGGCGCGCATCGACGATGTCGAGGCAGCAGTCAGCGCGTGGACGTCGTCACGCACGCGTGCCGACATCGCTCGCGAGCTACAAGCAGTGGGCATCGAAGCCGTGCCCGTCCAAGACTTCGGCGACATGCACGACGACGAGCAGCTCGCCGCGCGTGACCACTTCATCCCGCTGGAGCACCCCTTGATGGGTCCGGGCCTCTACGAGCGCAACGGCTTTCGACTGTCCGATGCGGCGAGCGGATATCGCCGCGCCGGCCCGACGCTCGGTCAGGACAACGACTGGGTCCTCGGTGAGCTGCTCGGGCTCAGCGCCAATGAGCAGGAGCGTCTGCGCGCCGACGGCGCGCTCGACTAGCGGCTCAGGAGCGGCACGGGGCGCACCGCCAGCACACGGATGCTGCCCGCGTGCCTGCCACCTCGGTCATGGCACGCAGTTGGGGTTGTTTGGCTGTTGCTGACACGACGGCGGCGGTGGCGGAGGCGGCGGAGGTGCGACGGTCGTCGTCGTGGTCGGCGGGAGCGTGGTCGTCGTGGACGTCGTGGTGGTCGGCTTGCGCGTGGTGGTCG
>JANOHN010000184.1:0-4807 GCA_031406505.1 Acidimicrobiia bacterium
CGGGGACCGGGCCGACTCTGGAGCAATCCTCTCTATGTCTATGACTGATGTGCCTATGACTCATGTACCGATGACTGACGTGCGTCAGGCTCGACCGATCCGACGGCTGGTGGCGATTGCCGGGATCGGGGTGATGGCCGCGGTGCTCTCCGCCTGTGGCCCGACACCGGCGCCCGGGCCCACATCGGGAATCGTCGGCCACATCAACGCGCAGCGCGCGGCGAACGGCCTCGCTCCGGTCATGGAGGACGGCGGACTCGCGGCCTACGCAAGCAATTGGGCTGGCTACCTGTCGACGATCGGCGCGCTCCAGCACCAGGGGCTCGGTGTGCCCGGATGGCGCGCGATGGGCGAGACGCTGCACCAGGGCGCGTGCGGTCAGAGTGACGCCGAAGTCGTGGACGCGTGGATGAACTCTCCACCACACCGGGCGATCCTCCTGTCGCGCGCGTACTCGCGAGTGGGAGTTGCGAGCGTGTGCAGTGCCGACGGGCGCGCTTGGTCGGTCGCCGACTTCGGCGGCTGACCCACCGCCACTGCTACATCCACTCAGGTCATCCATCACGATCCGTCCGGCGGATCGGGCCCGGCACCGGGTGGGACGAGGTTCCAGCGCTGCGCTTCGCCGGTGACCTCCCAGCCCTGGTTGGTCTTGAGGTCGTGGTGGTACCAGCAGATGCGCCAGAGGTTGTCGACCTCGGTGCGGCCGCCTTCGCTGAGCGGCACCACATGATCGGTCTCGAGGTGGAAGCTCACGTCGCAGCCCTCCACGCCACACACCGGGTAGTGCTGGTCGAGCCACGCGGTGAGCCACACCGGATAGCTCCGCCGGTCGCTCGAGTACTCCGGAAGTGCTGCGGGATCAGCGGGCACGGCGCGCACCTTGGCCGTGGCGAGCATCGACCGGGCGATCGTGACCGGGATCGGCCCGATGCCCGGGATCTCACAGCGCTGGCCCCGCTTGGCGAAGCCGGCCTCGACGACACCGGCGTCGATCACCAACGTGGCGCCAGTGGCCTTGCGCGGCCCGCGGGTGATCAAGGCGTGGAGCGCGTCGGCGGCGTACGCCTCACGCGGATCGCGTCCACCGGCGGCGCGCGCCTCACGGAAGATGAGGTCGGTCTCGGCGTCGAGTGCCGCGTTGACCTCGGCGCCCTTGTCGGGCGACAGGCGCCAGATGCCACAGCCCGCGCTGTCGGCGTCGACCCACGTGCGGAGCGAGCGCGAGTCGTGGAGCCGCTTCGCCCACGCCGCATCGTCGGTCTCGGCGGCCGCGTGCACCCGACGGCAGCGGTCCTTCAATCCCTTGAGGTCGGTGCCCCGCTTCGCTGCGCTCACGAGCTCGGCCTCGGCGCTCGGGTCCTTGCGAGCCGCGCCGACGATCTCGTGGGCTTGGATCTCCGAGAGCCGCCCGGCCCGGAACGCCTCGTTGGTGACTGGCAGCTCGGCGAGCGCATCGACCGTCTCCAAGGCGCGGAACGCGGAGGTGACCGGCACGCCCGTCTTCCGAGCGAGCCAGTGGCCGGCCGATCGGGCGCCGCTCTCGCGGTACGCGAACGTGTCGTCCACTCGCTTGGCGGCCAGCGCCTTGCCGGCTGAGCACACGTGCTCGGCCCGAGCGAACAGCTCGACCGCCCTGACCGCGCCCCGGGCATCGAGGAGCCCGGGCTCGAAGTCGCGCACCGTCGACTCGAGAGCGGCAACCAGGCTGCGGAGCTCGTCGAACATCACTTCCCCCCGAGGGGTGGGCTTCACGGACCGGGGAAGTGAGGGAAGCTCTCGTTGGAGAGTATACGAACATATGTTCGGGCATGTCAAGTCGATCGGCAACATTTCTGGGGCCAACTTCGGGTAATGAAGGTGCACACGAACTAGGAGATCCCGCCATGGCCCTCGCCACCGTCCTCGCCGTTGTGTGCGTGTCCGACCTCGAGGCTTCGCGCCCGTGGTACGAGCAGCTCTTCGGTCGGCCGCCCGACGTCACGCCGATGGAATCGCTCGCGGAGTGGAAGCTCACGGGTGACGGCTGGCTCCAGGTGTTCCAAGACGCGGAACGCGCCGGCCGGTCCTTTCTCACGCTCGCCGTCGATGATCTCGACGCGCAGGTTGCCGAGCTCGCCGGCCGCGACCTGATACTCGAGGAGCTCCCCGCCGACGCCCCGATGCGGCTCGCGCAGATCAAGGACCCCGACGGCAACCAGATCACATTCGGTCAGCACCTCAAGGGTCATTGAGGGAGACGAACCATGAGCAAGATCACCGTGGTCAACCACGTGACGCTCGACGGCCCCGCGGACACGCTCGTCTGCGGCGTTGTGCTGCGGCGAAGGGTGACCGTAGGCTCACGCTCCATCGAGCAGAAGGGGCTCTCATGACGGTCGGAGTTGTGCACCACTTTCCCGGGGGCACGAAGGCGCAGTACGACGCGGTGGTGCAGAAGGTGCTGCCCGACGGGAACATGCCCCCAGGCGAGCTGCACCACGCCGCGGGTGAGACCGACCAGGGGTGGATGGTGACCACGATCTGGGAGTCGAAGGAGCAGTTCGACGCGTTTTTCGAGAAGACGCTCGCGCCTGCCCTGGGCGAGCTGGGCGACAAGGCATTCCCGAACCCGCCTTACGTGTCGATCTTCGAGGTCCACCGCGAGAAGCACTCCTAGGACCCAGAAGAGAGGGTGACGTCGGCGTCATAGAGTTCCCTGAGCCCACCAGCGACAGGAAGAGTGGATGCAAGGGATTCTGAGCGCCGCCGGGTACGTCCCCTATTGGCGCCTCGACCGGGAACAGATTCGCGAGACGTTCGGCGCCGGTGGCGGCGAGGGTCAGCGGGCCGTCGCCTCGTACGACGAGGACACCACCACCATGGGGGTGGAGGCGTCGCGGCTCGCGCTGAAGTCGGCCGGGGGAATCACGCCCCGGGCGCTCACGTTCTCCACCGCGGAGCCGGCGTACCTCGACAAGACCAACGCCACCGCCATCCACGCCGCGCTGCGCCTCGACTCCGACGTGCTCGCGTTCGACGCCATGGGATCGCCCCGCTCGGGCATGGGCGCGCTGCTCGCAGGGCTGTCGACGCCCGGGCCGGCGCTTGTGGTGACCAGCGACCTACGCGACGGCATGCCCACGAGCGCGGATGAGTCAGCCGGTGGTGACGGCGCGGCCGCGGTGCTCGTGGGCTCCGACGCCGCGGGCACGCTCATCGCCGAGCTCATCGGCGTGGGCACCGCCACCGAGGAGTTCATCGACCGCTGGCGGCTCCCGGGTTGGTCCCGCTCGAAGAGCTGGGAGGAGCGCTTCGGCGAGACGAAGTACGTGCCGCTCGGCGAGCAGGCGTTCACCGCGGGCCTGAAGACGGCCGAGCTGACGGCGGCCGACATCGACCATCTCATCGTCACCGGCCCGCACACCCGGTCGGTGAAGGCGCTCACCCCGCGCCTCGGCGTCGACAAGGAGAAGGTCGTCGACGCGCTCGACGCCACGGTCGGGTGGACGGGCACGGCGCACCCGGCGCTGTTGCTCACGAGCGTGCTCGAGACGGCCAAGCCGGGCGAGGTGATCGCCGTCCTCTCTCTTGCGGATGGTGCCGACATGTTGCTCTTCCGCACCACCGACGCCATCAAGGCCTGGAAGCCGGCGCGCACGATCGCCACGCAGATCGCGGCGTCGGGCCCGGTCACCTACGGCAAGTACCTGTCGTGGCGGAAGTGGGTGGAGGTGGAAGGGCCGCGTCGCCCCGAGCCGTCGCGCATCTCGGCCGCGGCTGCGGGCCGGGCCACCGACTGGAAGTACGCGTTCACGGGCTCGAAGGACGCGTCGGGCGAGGTCCACGCACCGCCGGAGCAGAGCGACACCGAGATGGTGCCGATGGCCGACGTGGAGGGCACGATCTCCACGTTCACGATCGACCGGATCGCGTTCTCGCCGAGCCCGCCGATCACGTACGCCATCGTCGACATGGACAACCACACCCGGGTGCCGTTGGAGCTCTGCGACCTCGACGCCTCGCAGCTGAAGATGGGCGACCGCATCGAGCTGACGTTCCGCCGGCTCGGCACGGGCGACGGCATCCACAACTACTTCTGGAAGGCCCGCCCCCTCCGCGGCGGGTGAGAGAATTCGAGAGCTCGACCTACGCAAGAGGAGCGCCATCGTGGGTTCGCACGGCATCAAGGACCGGGTCGCCATCGTCGGCATGGGCTGCACGAAGTTCGCCGAGCACTGGGACAAGGGCACCGACGAACTGCTCCTGTGGTCCACCAAGGAGGCGTTCGACTCCGTCGGTCTGACCAAAGACGACATCGACGCGTATTGGCTCGGCACCGCGATGGGCAGCGGCGCGCAGACGCTGTCCCGCCCGCTCCACATGAGCAAGCCGGTCACGCGGGTCGAGAACTACTGCGCCACCGGCTCGGAGGCGCTGCGCAACGCGTCGTACGCGGTGGCGAGTGGCGCGTACGACGTGGCGATGGCTGTGGGCGTGGAGAAGGTGAAGGACCCGGGGTATCAGGGCCTCGCCGCGGGCGGCGGCCCGTCGACCGACGGCACCAACCGCACGCTCGCCGCGGCGGCGATGTTCGCCATGTGCGCGCCGGCCTACGGCAAGAAGTACGGCGTGAGCGACGAGCAGATGCGTGAGGTGCTCGCCCGCATCTCGTGGAAGAACCACCAGAACGGCGCGCGCAACGAGCGGGCGCAGTTCCGCAAGGAAGTGTCGATGGACACGATCTGCAACGCGCCGCTCATGGCCGGCACGCTCGGCGTGTTCGACTGCTCAGGTGTGGCCGACGGCAGCGCCGCGGCGATCGTTG
>JANOHN010000191.1:0-2740 GCA_031406505.1 Acidimicrobiia bacterium
CGCATCCTGAACGTAGAACACGTCGACCACGCGCTCGCCGAGCGTGGAGACGAGCGCCGCAGTCACGTCGATCTGGAGCTCTGCGAACACGGCCGCGATACGCGCGAGCAGACCGACGGCGTCGGGCGCGTCCACCTCGCAAACGGTGGCCGCACTCGACGCGTCGAGGTCGAAGCTCACCCGGATCTCGCTGTCGCCGATGGGCTCACGCCGGTAGCGCCGCATGCGGTCCTCGAGCCGGCCACCGAACGACCGAGTGCCCGTGATCGCGCTGTTCACATCGGCATCCACTGCCCGCCGACCTGCCGCGTCAAGTCGACCGAAGGTGTCGACACCGCGGTACACCTCGAGCGCCATCCCCGACTCGTCGCCATACATCGACGCGCCTCGGATGTCGAAGCCGTGGAGCGCGAGCACCGCGGTGACCGTGGCCAGGAGGCCCGTACGGTCCGGCGCCACGACGGTGCACTCCACCAATCCGTCGTCACGATCCTCCCAGGTGACTGCCAGCTCGCGGCGGGCGAGCAACGCCTCGTGGCGCGCGAGCGCGGCAGTGCGCTCATCGCTGAGACCCGCGCCGACCACGCCGCGCTCCAACAGTGAGTCGGCCTCGACGAAGAGCTGACGCACGAGCGCGCCCTTGCCGGTGCTCCACGCCGCCGGACCGGTGGCTCGGGAGTCGCCGACGGTGAGCGCATAGAGAAGATCGAGGCGTTCGGTATCGCGCACGGTCCGGCCGAAGCGGACGATTGTCTCCTCGTCGGCGAGATCGCGACGCGTCGCGGTCTCGGCGAGCAGGAGATGGTGTCGAACCAGCCACGACACCACGTCCACGCCGTGCGCATCAAGGCCGATCCGCTCGGCAATGACGCGCGCAGCCCGTTCACCGACCTCGGAGTGATCGCCCTCCATCCCCTTGCCGATGTCATGCAACAGCGCTCCCAGCAACAACAGCTCCGGCCGTGTGCGCCGCGCCACCTCCCCGTCGAAGCTCTGCTCGTCGAGCACCCCCACGCACTCCGCCACGCACTCGAGCAGGTGCCGGTCGACCGTGAACCGGTGATAGGCGTTGCGCTGCGGGCGGGCCTGCACGTACGCCCACTCGGGCAGCAACGCCACGACGGCACCCACCTGCTCGAGCGCCTCGAACACCGGGATGGCAGCACGCCCCGTGCGGAGTAGCCCGATGAGCTCGTGGCGAGCCTCGGCATCCCACACGGGCGCATTGAGACCACGCATCTGCTCGAGCACGGCCCGATCCAACGGCAACCCCGAACGAGCCGCGTCCGCCGCCGCGCGCAGGCAGCTCGCCGCGGTGAGTAGTGCGCCGGGATCGAGGGTGACCGCGTCGGCCCTCGCACCGCGCCGCCGCCCGACGGGTGCGAGTCGGCGCCACACATCGGTCGTGATCCAGGTGACCGCGCGGCTTGCCGCGGCGAGGTCGCGCACAAGCAGGTCGGCATCGGCGACGCGCAAGGCGTTCGCGACGGCGTCCTGCTCCTGGAGGCTCAGCACGTCGGAGCGACTGCCGGTCACGCGGTGGAGCTCCACGCGTGCGTCGAGCAAGCGAGCACGCGCCCCGTTCAGCGCGTCGGAGTCGCCGGATTGCAGGAAGCCGTGCTCCACCAGGGCGTCGACTCCCCCGGGCTCGCCGAGCGTCCACCCCGCCCACGAGAGCGCCTGGATGTCGCGTAGCCCGCCCGCACCGTCCTTGAGGTTGGGCTCGAGCATCTCGGCGATCGGTCCGGGGCGCTCGTGGCGGGCGCGCGCGGCCGACGCGAGCGTGGCCAGCAGTCGCTTGCGACGCTTGATCGCGAGGGCGCGGGCCCCTGTCGTCACCTCGTGAGCCAGTGCCTCGGCGCCGGTCACGATCCGCAGATCGAACAAACCCGTCAGGGTGTCGATGTCGTCGCGTGCGAGTGCGAGCGCTTCCTTCGGTGTGCGCAGCGCGTGTCCGAGCACGAACCCGCCATCCCAGAGCGGGTACCAGAGTGCCTGCGCGGCCGCCGCGGCGAGCTTGCCGCGCGCCGAACCGTCGTGGACGAGCATGACGTCGAGGTCGGAGCCCGGACAGAGCTCGCGACGGGCGTACGAGCCGAGCGCCACCACCACCCAAAGCCCCGGGAGGTCGACGTCCTCGGACGCGTTCCGACACGCCACATCGACGGCATCGCTCAGCGTGCGACCGAACTCGGCTCCACCCAGTGCCGAATCGGCGACCGCCCGATCGCGAGCATCGCGAAGGTCAACGCCTTTTCCGCTCATGGCCCTGCGGGCCGGGCCGCTCGGACCCCGCTCACTGCGCCGCAGGGTACCTGCGGCGCGGCCGTTCGCTCACGCCTAAACCGCGTCGGAGCCCGCTTCTCCCGTTCGGATCCGCACCACCGACTCGACCGGCACGACCCACACCTTGCCGTCGCCGATCTTGCCGGTGCGGGCGGTCTCGACGAGCTTGTCGGTGACGCGCTGCACGTCGCCGTCGTCCACCAGGATCTCGATCCGCACCTTGGGCACGAAGTCGATCGTGTACTCGGCGCCGCGGTACACCTCGGTGTGACCTCGCTGACGCCCGAACCCCTGGACGTCGGACACGGTGAGCCCCTGGACCCCGAGGTCCTTGACGGATGCCTCGAAGACCAGCTCAAGCTTCAGCGGGTGACGGTCACCTCGTGGCAAACCGATTGATCCAGGTTCCAGCTCCCGCCAACTCGCGGCGTGGATCCAGCCTCGAAAAGGGCGC
>JANOHN010000218.1:0-4338 GCA_031406505.1 Acidimicrobiia bacterium
CGTTCGTGGAGACGTGCCGCGCATGTTCGAATCTGCGGGATTCGAGACGGTCGAGAAGCGCGGTCAGCTCTCGACCGTCTTCGGCACCCTCGCCTGGTACCGCGCACTCAAGCCCATCTTGACGGACCAGGGGTAGGCCGACAGGTCAGCCCGCGGGCCGGTGACCTGCGGCTTTGGTGGGCGATACTGGATTTGAACCAGTGACCTCCGCTGTGTGAGAGCGGCGCTCTAACCAGGCTGAGCCAATCGCCCGCAGGTCACGCGAAGTGACCGCGAAGAGGAGATCGTAGCGCCGGGCTCTTCCAAGACCTCTGCCGTCACAGCCCACCTTCACCATTCCCTCACAGGCTGAGCGCGCACCCCTCATGGAGCCCTGCGACACTGTCCACATGAGCATCGAGAGTTCGACCTCCCAGGCCAATCGTCGACCCGCGGTTTCGACCGCGCTCGCAACCGCGGCGGCCGCGTCAGCCGGCGCTGGACTCGTGCACGCAGCCACCGCCGGCACGCACAACGGCGACGCGACGCTGTGGTGGCTCTTCGCCGCGGCAGCCGCTGCGCAGCTGGTGTGGGCAGCGCTGGTGCTGATGCGTCCGACGCGACTCTTGATCGCCGTTGGCATCGCTCTCAATCTCGGCGCGTGCGCCGCCTGGGTGCTGTCGCGCACCGTTGGCCTCATCGGTCCGTTGGCCGAGGTGGAACCAGTCGGTATCCAGGACTTGCTCGCGGCAGTCCTCGGTGGCCTCGCTGGTGGGAGCGCGCTGGTCGCGCTCACGCGGCGCAACGCATTCGTCGCACGTCTCAACCTCGGCGCCGCCGGGCTCGCGACCGCACTCGTGCTCGTGCTTGCAGTTCCTGCCATGGCCGCGGAGCACACACATGGGCCAAGCCACGAACACGCGCACAATGACGGTGGCACCGAGCACGCACTCGACGGAGATGCTGCAAACGACGGCCAAGGCAACGACGCTCATGCAGATGCCGGGCACGCGCTCGCCTCCAGCACGGGCGCCACCGGCGGCCCGATCGTGTCGCTCGACGATCCACGCCTGACAAAGGCTGAGGTTCAGCGGGCGACGAAGCTCATCAATGAGACCCGGGCCGCGCTCGCTACGTTCCCGGACGAGGCCGCGCTGCTCGACGCCGGCTACATCTCGATCGGCGACGGCCGCGCCGCCGGCAAGTTCGAGCACTTCGTGAAGCACGGGTACCTCGCCGACGACAAGGAACTCAACGCAGACGCGATCGAGTCGGTCGTGCTCCAACGTCAGGCCGACGGGTCCAAGAAGGTCATGTCGGCGATGTACATCCTCTCCTCGGGCACGACCATGGCCGAGGTACCCGACGTCGCCGGTGAGCTCACCGCGTGGCACGACCACCAGAACCTGTGCTGGGACCCGTCGGGCACCCGTCTTGCGGGCATCTTCGTCAACGGGCAGTGCCGCCCGGGCGGGGTCCGGCGGGGCACATCGCCAATGATCCACGTCTGGATCGAGGACACGCCTTGCGGACCGTTCTCGGGCATCGAGGGCCACGGCGGGAACTGCGAGCACTAGCACTGACCCGCCACTGCCGAGCATGGTGGGGCTCAGTTCCTGATCGCGGGGGGTTACGCACGACCCCCGGCGCGCGTGGGAGAATGGGTCCCTTGGATGCTTGAGAGGCAGGTGTAGCCGTGGCCAGGAAGGGAAGGGCCCGCCGGTTCCGCGAGGCGCGTGAACTGAAGCAGGGCTTTGACGACGGCTTGTTCACCGAAGGCGGGGGCACCCTCGCCGACGCCGGGGAAGCCGAAGCACAGCCGACATGGCGCGACTCCGATGAGGACGATGCGCCCGACTGGGACGAGGACGACCCACTGCGCATCGACGAAGGCGGCCGCCAAGCCTCCTGAGCGATCAGGCGGTACGAGGGTCGGCGCGTTCGGGATCGAGGTCGAAGGTGCGGATTGCCTCCGCGACAACTTCCACCTTCACGTCACCGGTGCGCGCGAGCCCGTCGAGCACGGAAACCACCACGTGTGGCGCGTCAACTTCGAAGTGTCGGCGCAGCGCGGCACGCGTGTCGGAGAAGCCGTAGCCGTCGGTGCCGAGCGGGATGAACGGCTGATGCACGAAACGGCCGATCTGATCGGGCACAGCCTTCATGAAGTCGGTGACGGCGACGATCGGACCTTCGGCATCGGCAATGCACTCGGTCACGTACGACACCTTCGGTGCTTCCTCGGGGTGCAGCCGGTTCCAGCGCTCCACTGACAGCGCGTCCTCGCGGAGCAGCTTGTAGCTCGTGGCGCTCCACACGTCAGCGGCGACGTCGTGGTCGTCGAACAGGAGCTGCTGCGCTTCGAGTGCCGCGCGCATGGCGGTGCCGCTCGCGAAGATCTGGGCTCGGTGCTTGCGCTCCCCCGGTGCTTCCTTGTAGCGATAGAGCCCATTCACGATCCCGTCCTCGACCCCGTCGGGCATCGCGGGCATCGGGTACGTCTCGTTGTAGAGCGTGACGTAATAGAAGACGTCCTCTTGCGCCGCGCCGTACATCCTCTCGATGCCGTCGCGCACGATCACCGCAACCTCGTATGCGAATGCCGGGTCGTACGCGCGACACGTTGGCACCGTCGACGCCAGCACGTGACTGTGACCGTCGCAATGCTGGAGACCTTCTCCGGTCAACGTGGTGCGTCCGGCCGTCGCGCCGAGCAGAAAGCCCCGGCCACGTTGGTCCCCGAACGACCAGATGAGATCACCGACACGCTGAAAGCCGAACATCGAATAGAAGATGAAGAACGGGATCATCGGTTGACCCCACGTGGCGTACGCCGTGCCCGCCGCGGTGAGCGACGCCATCGAGCCGGCCTCGGTGATCCCCTCTTCGAGGAGACGGCCGGTACGGTCCTCCTGGTACGAGAGCAGTAGACCGGCGTCGACCGGCTCGTAGTTCTGCCCGAACGGCGCGTAGATCTTCACCTCGCGGAACAACGCATCGAGCCCGAACGTGCGCGCCTCGTCGGGGATGATCGGCACCACGCGCTTGCCGATCCCCTCGTCGCGCAACAGGTTCCGCAAGAGGCGCGCAAACGCGCTTGTTGTCGACGCCGACACCTTCTCGCCGGTGCCACCGAGAATCTCCGCGTATGTGTCGGGCGGCGGCATCGGCAGCGGTGCGGCGCGCACGATGCGCTCGGGCATCGGACCGTTCAGCACTTTGCGGCGCCCCATCATGTACTCGAACTCCGGCGAGCCCTTGCCCGGGTGCCAGTACGGCGGGTCGCCGTCCTCGAGCTCGTGATCGGGAATCGGCAGCCCGAGGCGATCACGGAAGATCTTCAGCCCGTCGGCGTCGAGCTTCTTGATCTGGTGCGTCGAGTTGCGCGCTTCGAGCCCGGCGCCGAGCGTCCAGCCCTTGATCGTCTTGGCGAGGATGACCGTCGGGCTGCCCTTGTGCTCCACGGCCATCTTGTAGGCCGCGTACAGCTTGCGGTAGTCGTGTCCGCCGCGAGGCAGCCGTTGGAGATCCTCGTCGGTCAGGTGCTCCACGAGCTTTTGCAGGCGGGGGTCGGGACCGAAGAAGTGCTCGCGGATGTAGGCGCCACTCTCGACCGCGTACTTCTGGAACTCGCCGTCGACGGTGGTGTTCATCTTGTTCACAAGCACGCCGTCGACATCGCGGGCGAGAAGCTCGTCCCAGCCCTTGCCCCAGATCACCTTCACCACGTTCCAGTTCGCGCCGCGGAAGATGGCTTCGAGCTCCTGGATCACCTTGCCGTTGCCGCGCACCGGACCATCAAGGCGCTGGAGGTTGCAGTTCACGACGAAGATGAGGTTGTCGAGGTGCTCGCGCGCGGCGATCGAGAGGCCGGCCGTGGCCTCGGGCTCGTCCATCTCGCCGTCGCCGACGAAGCACCAGACCTTGGCTTGGCTCGTGTCGACGATCTCGTGGTCGAGCAAGTAGCGGTTGAAGCGCGCTTGATAGACCGCGTTCAGCGGGCCCAAGCCCATCGACACGGTGGGGAACTCCCAGAAGTCGGGAAGACGCCGCGGGTGCGGGTAGCTCGGCAGTCCACCACCGAACACCTCACGCCGGAAGCGGTCGAGGTGCTCCTCGGTGAGTCGCCCCTCGAGGAACGCCCGCGCGTAGATGCCCGGTGCCGCGTGGCCCTGCACGTACACCTGGTCGCCGAAGCCACCGTCAGCCTTGCCGTGGAAGAAGTGGTTGAAGCCCACGTCGTAGAGCGCAGCCGCTGATGCAAAGGTGGAGAGGTGGCCGCCAAGGCCGTCGAAGCGGTGGTTGGCCCGGTCGACCATCGCCATCGCGTTCCACCGGATGTACGCGCGGATGCGCTGC
>JANOHN010000225.1:0-3976 GCA_031406505.1 Acidimicrobiia bacterium
CCGAAGCCCTCGTAGATCGAGGGGTAGGCGAGCATGGTCGCACCGGCCATGAGATCGCGGCGGTCGGTCTCGTCCTGCACGGCTCCGACGACGATGTCGTACCGCTCGACGAGGCGCGGCTGCTCGCTGAAGCCGCCGCGCCCAACTCGGAGCTGCGCGTCGTGCAAGCCGCCGGCCACGAGCTCCGTCACGATCCCCGCGCGATCGCCGCCCTGCTCGGGTGGCTCGACCGGTTGGATTGACTGGCTCGACTAACCCGGCTTCGCGACCTTGTGGTACAGCGCCGAGAGTTCGGCGCCGGCGCGATCCCAGGTGTACCGGTTCACCCGCTCTCGACCGGATGCGACCAGTCGGGCTCGCACCTCGGTATCGGTCAGCACGGTGTCCAACGCTTCGGCGATGGCGTCGACGTTGGTGGGATCAGGGAGCAACGCGGCGTCGCCGAGCACCTCGGGGAGTGCGCCGGCATTCGAGGCCACGACGGGAATGCCGATCTGCATGGCCTCGAGCGGCGGGTGACCGAAGCCCTCGTAGATCGAGGGGTAGGCGAGCATGGTCGCACCGGCCATGAGATCGCGGCGGTCGGTCTCGTCCACATAGCCGAGGCGACGGACGCGATCACCATGGCGCGCCGCGCTCACCGCCGCGTCGAACTCCTCGACGCCCCAACCGTCGGGCCCGGCGATCACGAGCACGAGCTCGGGATCGCGGCTGGCGACGGCATCGAACGCGCGCACCAGGTTTGGGAGGTTCTTGCGCGGCTCGACGGTTCCGAGCGTGATCACGTACCGCCCCGAGCCCGCGAGCACGTGACCGCGCGCCGCGTCACCACCGGCCGATGGCACCAGCCCGCTGTAGACGCGAACGACGCGCTCGGGGTCAACCTCGAAGTGCTCGCACACCTCGGCGGCTACGAAGTCGCTCACCACGTGGATGACTGCACCGCGATCGATGGCGAGGTGGATGTAGCGAGGGAACGTGAGCGTGTCGGGCGTGCTGAGCTCTGGGTAGCGCACGAACGTGAGGTCGTGCACGGTCACCAGCACAGGTGCTCGTGCAGGTGGAGCAACGAAGTTCGGCGCATGCACCACGTCGACGGGGCCGGTCCAGAGCTCGGCCTTGGGCACTTGCGAATGCCGCCACATCATCCGGGTGAGGCGAGCCGGCGTGTGGTGGGTGCGCGCCCGCACGTTCGGAGGTACTTCGTGCGCGAGCGTGCGCCGACCGCGGAGTGTCACCGCAAACGCGGTCACATCGAGGTCGTCGTTCGTGGCCAGTGTCTTGAGGAGGTAGCTCACCATCTGGCCGACACCCGTGCGCGGGCCAAGCAGTGCGGTGGCTTCGACCGCGACCCTGAGTCGAGCACCATCGCGCGCGCTCATGATGTCCCGCGTCGCAATGTTGGCTTGGTCCTCGGCCGTATTCCCCGCTGCCTCACGCGGTATCGCACAATAGGACGATGACGGGTCAGCGACGCTTCGACGTCGTAATCGTTGGCGGAGGCATCGTCGGGCTGGCGACAGCGCACGCGTTGGCGGTGGGGCGCCCAAGGCTGCGGTTGGCCGTGCTGGAGAAGGAAGACGGAGTCGCCTTGCACCAATCCGGGCGAAACTCCGGTGTTCTGCACTCTGGGATCTACTACCGGCCCGATTCGAGGAAGGCGGACCTCGTAGCCCGAGGTCGCGCCGCGATGGTGCAGTTCTGCGCCGAGCACGGAGTACGTCACGAGATCTGCGGCAAGCTCATCGTGGCGACCGGACAGTCGGAGATCGAGCGGCTGCAAGCCCTCGAGGAACGTGCCGGCGCGAATCGGGTCGCGGTTCAGCGCATTGGGCCCGAGCGGATGGCTGAGTTGGAACCGCACGTCGCCGGCGTGGCTGCGCTCCACGTGTTCGACGCGGGCATCGTCGACTTCGGCGAGGTCACACGGGTCCTCGCGGCTCAAGTGCAGGAACTGGGTGGTGAGGTGGTGCTCGGCTGTTGCGTCCACGCCATCCTCGAGGAGGATCAATCGGTCGTGGTCCAGACCACGACCGGTGATCTCGAGGCAGATCTCGTTGTCAACTGTGGCGGGCTCCACGCCGATGAGCTCGCGCGCGCCACGCTCGGTCGACGTCCAGATCTGCGCATCGTTCCATTTCGTGGCGAGTACTACGAGATTGTCGAGGCGAGGCGTTTCCTCGTTCGCGGGTTGATCTACCCCGTTGTTGACCCCGAGCTCCCATTTCTTGGCGTGCACCTCAGCCGCGGAACCGACGGCAACGTGCATGCAGGGCCAAACGCGGTATTGGCGCTCGCCCGTGAGGGCTACTCGTGGCGCCCGGTGGAGTGGCGCGAGGTACGGGATCTCGTGCGGTTTCCGGGTATGCGTCGGCTTGCGCGAAAGCATTGGCGCACCGGCATCGCTGAAGTCCACCGATCGATCCGACGCAAGGCGTTCGTCCGGGACTTGCAACGTCTGGTTCCGGAGGTGAGCGCGCAAGATCTTGTACCGGCGCCAGCCGGTGTGCGTGCCCAAGCCGTCGACCGACGAGGCCGATTGCTCGACGATTTCGAGATCCGCGAGACCGCGAGGCTCGTGCATGTGCTCAACGCACCCTCGCCCGCGGCAACCGCTTCGCTCGAGATCGGTCGTTCGATTGCCAGTCGCCTCATGCAACGTCTTTCTTGACCCCACTCAAATCTCGAGGGGTTCGTGCTCGATCTGCTCCGCCAGCCTGGCGAGCGCCTCGTCGTCGGGCGTCCCTGATCGCAGCTTGATGTACAGCATCATGCCCATGCTCGCGGCCGACGCGAGCGCACCGACGATGAACGCGATCTCCACGGCTTCACGGTCAAAGCGATTGTGCTCGGATGCGAGGAAGACCGCGACGAACGCAACGATGCCGGTGAGCCAGGCGACCAGCACGCGCCAGTGCCCCATGAGTGCGATCAGTGCCTGCGCGAGCGTGAGCGCAAGGATGAAGATGCTGCTGCCCGCGGTCAGGAGCGCGAGATCCTCGTGCCCGAGATCGAACTTCTTACCGAAGAGGATCTCGCCAACCTGCGGCCCGAGCGTTGCCGCGGCGAGCACCCCGATCGCGCCGACTCCCACGATGACGAACACGAGCTTGCGCAGTCCGGAGCGGAAGTCGTCGTGGCGCCCGGCACCGGCCAGGCCCGCGAGCTTCGGCAAGAGCGCAGCCTGTACGGCCTGGAACAGCAGGATCGGTATCCGGGCGAGGAACACGCCGGCAAGGAAGTTGGCGACCGTCTTGTCTTGGTTCTGCGTGCGCACGAGCACCGCGCCGAGGAACGGCGCGTATCCGAGTGCTTGGGCGGAGATGGACGCGAAGAAGAGGAAGCCGAGATTGGTGGAGAGCTCGGACCATGGTGCGCGGGGCCCCGGCGCGAGCAAGCCCCGCTCGCGGGAGAGCGCGAGTGCCGCCGCGAAGGCGGGCGGAAGCGACAGGCAGAGTCCGTACCACGCGGGGTCGTCGACGCCGGCAATCGCGAGCGCGGCACACGGCACGAGCCGGAACACGCCCTCGGCGCCGATGATCAAGCCATACGACCCGAAGCGCGCGCTGCCCGAGAGGGTGCCACGGGCAAGGTGTTGGGTGCCATAGGTGAACAATGCGATGACCAGGCACGCGGCGAGCCCGGTGCTGCCCTCGAACAGGTCGTCGATCAATGGTGTGCCGGCGGCTGCCGCCGCGGTGGCGATGGCGAGCACGATGGTGAGGATCAGCCCGGCGATCGCAGCTCGTTCGACGACAGGGCGGCCACCGAAGCCGTTCACCCGTCGATCGGCGAGCGCGCGGCCGACCTCCTGCTCGAGGGGGAGGAAGAAGCCAGGCGCGAGGACGAAGACGAACACCCAGAGCCCGTTCAGCGCGTTGTAGTTCGCCTCGGTGAGCGCACGAAACGACAGGATCTGGAAGCCGTAGGCGCTCAGGCCCGCGACGAGCAGACCCGCGCCCACGACGAACGTACC
>JANOHN010000226.1:0-8271 GCA_031406505.1 Acidimicrobiia bacterium
CGCCAGGCGCAGGAACGCCGGCGGCATGCAGGCGCTCCTCTTCGGCAAGGGCCGCGGTGACGGCCGCTTGGGCCGTGACGATCTCGGCTTCGGCGAAAGGAAGCACGAACGCGTTGATGCGGATCGCCGCGTCGGCGGTGATGATCTGCTGCGCGACCTGGGCGGCTCCAACAGAATCTGCGTCACTGACTGCAGCCGCATTCGCGGCCGGCGCGCCGAGCGAGAACGTAGCGACCGCGGTTCCGACCGCGGTGATGACCATCGCGGTCAGCGCGATCCGCGCGTGGCGCGCTCGCTGGATGTTGATCGTGGCGGTCATCGGGGCCTCCCATGCCTCGCATGCAAGGCATCGGCCAACCCCGGGCAGGCCTGAAGGGATAAGGGTTCTCGTCCCCAGTGGGAGGCGCGAGGCCGCTGAAGTAGGGGTCAACCATCGGGAAGATCTGCCGATCACCTATGAAGGGCGAATCAACAAGGACGCCGAAAATGCTGAGGGTGCCGAAGCTCGGGCTTGTCCCGCGTTTCGCGCTGCTCAGCTTTGCGCTCATTGCACTCGTGGGTGTGGTCGTCGGACGCAGCATCAACGCCGACGTGCGAGCCCGAAACATCGCCAGCGCCAAGCAGACCGCGATCCTCGTGTCGCGTCTCGGCGTCCAACCGATGCTGAGTGCCGCGATCCTGCGCGATGGATTGAGCGAGCAGGATTTCGCTGCCCTCGACGAGACGTTGGACCACGAAGCGTTGCGTCGTGCCGTCGTTCGGATCAAGATCTGGAACAACCAGGGCGTGGTCGTGTACTCCGACGACCCCCGAATCGTCGATCGGAAGTTCCCGATCGGCGACGGCCTGGGAGAAGCGCTCGACGGGAACGTCGAAGCCGAGATCACCGCGCTCGACAAGCCCGAGAACGCTCTCGAGCACGAGACCGGAACGGCACTCGAGGTCTACGTCCCGATCGAGTTCGAAAGAACGTCGGATCCAGCCGGTGCCTTCGAGATCTACCTCCCCTTCGCGCCCATCGCGAGTGCGATCAATGCCGATACGCGCAACCTCTATCTCTTGCTTGCCGGCGGTCTTGGCTTCCTCTGGCTCGCGCTGTTTCGCATCGTGCGTGCCGCGTCTCGTCGCTTTGGGAGCCAGGTTGCAGAGAATCGCTACCAGGCGCTGCACGACTCCCTCACCGAGCTCCCGAATCGCGTGTTGTTCCGCGAGCGTGTGGAGCAAGCGATTCTCCTCGCGGGACGGTCACGAACCGGCCTAGCGGTGATGCTCATGGACCTCGACCGTTTCAAGGAAGTCAACGACACGCTCGGCCATCACACCGGTGATCTCCTGCTTCGCAAGATCGGTCCGCGTCTACGCCAACGAGTGCGCGGATCCGACACAGTGGCGCGTTTGGGCGGTGACGAGTTCTCCGTGCTCCTCCAGGGTGTCACGCACGCCGATGCCGCGATCGAGCTCGCAACCAAGCTGCTCGAGACACTGGAGCAGCCGTTTACGCTCGACCAGCTCACGGTGGAGGTTGAGGCCAGCGTTGGCATTGCCTTGTACCCCGAGCACGGTGACACCGCGGAAGCACTCCTCCAGCATGCCGATGTGGCGATGTACGTGGCCAAGGAAGCACACTCGGGCGCCGAGGTGTACATGCCGCAACACGATCTCTACAGCCGCGACCGACTCACGTTGATCGGCGAGCTTCGCGGTGCGATCGAGCGGGACGAGCTCGTCCTGCACTACCAACCGAAGGTCGACCTTCGCACTGGGCGAGCGGTCGGCGTGGAGGGACTACTTCGGTGGAACCACCCGACGCGAGGGTTTCTGTTCCCCGATGAGTTCATCCCTGCCGCTGAGCACACGGGACTCATCCGACCACTCACGTCGTACGTGCTCAGCCGCGCAGCCACGCAATGCGCGCGTTGGCGTAAGGCTGGGTACGACCTCACCGTGGCCGTCAATCTCTCAGCGCGCAACCTCCAAGATGTCTCGCTCCCCGAAGAGGTTGGCCGAGTGCTCACGAGTGCGTTGCTGACGCCTGACGCCTTGAAGCTTGAGATCACCGAGAGCGGCATCATGGTCGACCCCGTTCGCGCGCTCGCGATCGCGCGCCGGCTCCGAGGGATCGGCGTTGCCCTCAGCATCGACGACTTCGGAACTGGCTACTCGTCGCTGTCGTACCTGCGCGAGTTCCCCGTAGAAGAGATCAAGATCGACAAGTCATTCGTCATCGACATGACGCGGGACGAGAACGACGCGGCGATCGTTCGCTCGACCATCGGCTTGGCCCAGAACCTTGGGCTGACCTCAGTCGCGGAGGGCGTCGAGACTGCCGCGGTGCAGGCACGGTTGGCCGAGCTCGGATGTGACCTCGCGCAGGGCTACTTCATCTGCCGTCCACTCCCGCCCACCGAACTCACGCATTGGCTCCAGATCAACGCCGCCAAGCACGTCAAGTCGCCCGTCCTCTTGTAGAGACCGTCCTCTTGCCGCGCCACGGGCGAGCGCGCGACGACGCACGGATCACGGGATCGTCTCCGGCGGCAGCGTCTCCGGCGGCAGCGTCACGGGTGCCAACGTGTTGGGCGTGACGCCGCGGCCCTTCTCGTTCACATACTTGCCTTGGCGATCACACGTAGGTCCGGGATCGGGAAAGGCCTCCACGGCCTGACCGAAATGCGCAGGCTCCATGAACGCCTTGAAGATCCGCGCTGGTATCTGGCCGCCGAACCCGGCACCCGGGAGCTGCGCGAGCGCGTTGCCGTGCCAGATGAAGACCGCGAGCTGAGGTGTGAACCCGAGGAAGTTGGCGTCGGTCTTGTTGTCGGTCGTGCCGGTCTTCCCTGCGACCGGTCGACTGTTGTTGAGCCGCGCCGCCGTACCGGTGCCACCGGTGATCACGCCTCGCAGCATGTCGATCTCGCACGCCGCGGTGTCGGCGGAGATCGCTCGCGTCTCCTTCACGTCGTGCTTGGCATTGAACACCACGGTTCCATCGGGCGCGACGATCTTGCTCACGAACACGGGCGGGCGGTGAATTCCCCCATTGGCGATCGTCGACGCGACTGTCGCCATCTCGAGCGGTGTCGACTCGATCGTTCCGAGCGTCAAGGTCAGGATCGGCTTCAGCGTCTTCTGCGTGATGCCCATCTTCTCCGCAGTGTCGATGACCTTGTCGAGCCCCACCCCGAGCTCGAGTCGTGCAAACGCGCAGTTGACCGAGTGCGCCGTGGCTGAACGCAGGGTCATTCTCCCGTTGCCGCCTTCCGCGTTCCGCGTCCTGCCCAAGACGCCGAACGTGCACGGCGACGAGCCACTGATCGTGTCTTTCGGCGAGAACTCGTTCTCGAGCGCTGCGGCGAGCGTGATCACCTTCCACGTGGATCCCGACTGACGACCGGGATACGTCGTCGCGATGTTGTATTGGCTCTCGGCGAAGCCGGGGCCCGCCACCATCGCCTTCACCTCCCCGGTACTCGGGTCCATCGCGATCATTGCCCCGGTGAAACCAGGCTTGTCAGGCAGGAGATCGGTCATCGTGTTCTGCGCGAGCTGTTGGAGGGACGGATCGAGTGACGCGTGGATCTTCAGCCCACCGGTGAGCACTCGAGCGCGACGCGCGGCTTTGGTCGGGCCGAGCACCTTGTACAGCGGATCGTTGATGAGCCGGTCCTGCACCTCTTCGGCCCACGAGTTGCGCGGTCGGAGTTCAGCTTCCGGAATGATCGACGGCAGCGGCTCCGCGTTCGCGGCATCGGCTTCTGAGCGATTGATAACACCCTCTTTGACCATGCGATCGAGCGCGAACGCGCGGCGCGCCAGTGCGCGCTCAGGAGATTGGAACGGATTGTCACCTTCCGGGTTCGCGATGAGACCTGCGAGCAGCGCGGCTTGCCCGATCGAGATGTCGTCGAGCTCCGTCACCACCGGAGCGAACACTCCGGGTTGGAGGAAGAACCGCTCCGCCGCGGCCTTCACGCCATACGACCCTTGGCCGAAGTACACGGTGTTCAGGTACTGCTCGAGGATCTTTCGCTTCGAGATCTGATCGGTGAGCCGAACCGCGAGCAGCACCTCGCGCACCTTGCGGTTGAGATCGCGCTCGGGAGAGAGGATGCGGTTCTTCACGAGCTGCTGGGTGATGGTGGAACCGCCCTGTTCGATCTCACCCGACGTCACGTTTCTTGCGAAGGCACGCGCCACCGCGTTGAAGTCGACGCCTTCGTTCGTCCAGAAGGTCTGGTCCTCGACCGCGACCACCGCCTCCTGCAGGATCTTCGGAACTTCGCGCAGCGAGATCTCCTCGCGATTCAGCCGCCCGATCACCGCGACCACGCTCCCCTGCGAGTCGTAGATCGTTGAGCGTTGCTTCAGCGCTCGCAAGGTGATGCCGCTGTCGAACTCTTGGGCTCTGAACAAGATGCCCGTGCTGGCGATGAGCGCAGCCACGAACACGCCAACGACGAGGCCGCCCACGAGGATCGTGGTGAGCAATGCCCGGAACGGTGATTGTTCAGCCATTTCGGCGAGGCGCCGGTGAGGCTGCACGTCACGAATGATACGAGAGAAGATGGTGTCCGAGGCCTCACCCGGGGAGAACTGCAGTGAGATTCGCGCTCAAGACCGCACCCCAGAACACCCAGTGGGCCGACATGCTGGCGGTTTGGCAGGCCGCTGACGACATTGACTTCTTCGAGTCGGCGTGGACCTTCGACCACTTCTATCCGATTTTCTCCGACTCGACGGGTCCGTGCTTCGAAGGCTGGACCATCACGACCGCGCTCGCACAAGCGACGCGTCGGCTCCGCGTGGGGGTGCTCGTGACCGGCCTCCCGTATCGCCACCCCGCGGTGCTGGCCAACATGGCGGCGACGCTCGACGTGGTATCTGACGGTCGACTCGAGCTCGGGCTCGGTGCGGGGTGGAACCAAGAGGAAGCCGACGCGTACGGCATCGACATCCACGCCACCCTCACCGATCGCTTCGACGCGTTCGACGAGGCGTGCGAGGTGATCATCGCCCTGCTGACGAACACGACGTCGACCTTCGACGGGCGGTTCTTCCACCTCACGGACGCGCGGTGCGAGCCCAAGCCGATCCAGCAGCCGCGGCCGCCGATCTGCATCGGTGGAACGGGCGAACGACGCACGCTGCGGTCAGTAGCGAGGTACGCACAGCACTGGAACTATCCGGGTGGCCCGGCAACTGAGTTCGCGCACAAGATCGAGGTGTTGGGTGAGCATTGCGCCGCGGCGGGTCGCGACGTGAGCGACATCACCACGTCGACGCATCTCCGGCTCTCGGAAGACCTGGACATGGGCTCACTGGTCGAGCAGGCCGAGGCGTACGCCGCCGCGGGTCTCGACCTCGGCATCGTGTACCTGCCACCCCCGCACACGCCCGCGGTCTTGGAGCCCGTGGTTCGCGCGCTCGAGCACCTGACCTGACGACGACCAGCTGGTCTAGACGGCGCGGCGATAACGCGCGACGGCCAGTGGGGCGCAGATCGCCACGATGCCGATGCTCCACGCGAGCGCTTGCAACACGTGTGAGCTCGCGGGGCCGCCGATCGTGAGATCGCGCACAGCCTCGACCACCGCCGACACTGGTTGGTGCTCGGCGAAGACCTGGAGCCAGTCGGGCATCGTCCTCAGCGGAACGAAGGCCGTCGACGCGAACACCAATGGCGCGAGCAACGGGAACGACGCCGCTTGAGCGGTCTCGCCGTCGCGGACCGACATGCCGATGATCGCAAACAGCCAACACAGCGAGTACGCGAACAGGATCACCAGGGCGATGCCGCCGATGACAGAGAGCGCGTCGGTGTGCGGTCGCCAGCCGACCAAGTACCCCACGGCGCACATGAGCAGCACCACGAAGACGTTGCGGATGAGATCGGCCAGCGTGCGCCCGATGAGCACGGCTGAGCGCGCCATCGGGAGCGAGCGGAATCGATCGACCAAGCCCTTGCTCAAGTCGTCGGCGAGGCCGACGCCGGTGGTGAGCGAGCCGAACACGACGGTCTGCACGAAGATGCCGGGCATGAGGAAATCGACGTACGGGACCTTCGTCACACCGCCGATGGCACCGCCGAACACATAGCGGAACATCAGCACGAAGATCACTGGCTGGACCGTGGAGAACACCAGCAGCTGTGGGTTGCGCCGGATGTTGAGGATGTTGCGCCACGCCATCGTGAGCGCGTCGGCCACAGGACGCGGGCGGAAATCGCTCATCGGGAGCACGGTGGCGGTGGCGGCGGTCATGCGCTCTTCCTCTGGGCTCGTCGAGATCGCTTCTCCTCGAGGGCTTCCTCTTCCGCGGCAGCCTCCTCGGCGGCGTGCCCAGTCAAGGCGAGGAACACGTCGTCGAGCGTGGGCTCGCGGAGCGCCATGCTGGTGGGCTCGAGACGCGCGCTGTCGAGGATGCGAACTGTCTCGAGCATCGCGCGTCCGCCGTCGTCCACGTTCACCTTGAGACGCGAGCCATCACGCGTGATCAACCCAACATGAGCGAGGAGGTCCGCCGCGCTCGCGACAGCCGCCTCGTCACGGAACGCGACTTCGATGACCGTGGCACCCATGCGGCCTTTGAGCTCAGCCGACGTGCCCTCGGCGATCACCGAGCCGTGGTCGATGACGACGATGTTGTGCGCGAGACGGTCGGCCTCTTCTAGGTACTGCGTGGTCAGGAGCACGGTCGTGCCGCCGCCCACGAGTCGCTCGATCACCGTCCAGAGGTCGGTACGGCCCTTCGGATCGAGCCCGGTGGTGGGCTCGTCGAGGAAGAGCACCGGCGGCCGATGCACCAGCGCGAGTGCGAGATCGAGCCGGCGGCGCATACCCCCCGAGAACGTGCGCACCAATCGGTTGCCCGCGTGGTCGAGCGAGAACTGCTCGATCAGCTCCGCGCTTCGGCTGGCGATGTCGGTGCTCGACATGTGGGTGAGCCGACCGACGAGTCGGAGGTTCTCGTTCGCGGTCAGGTTCTCGTCGACCGCCGCGTACTGCCCGGCGAGCCCGATCGATGCTCGCACTCGTGGCGCGTCGGACCTGACGTCGTACCCCAACACCGACGCACTGCCCTCGTCGGGCCGCAGCAGCGTGGTGAGGACGCGCACCGCGGTGGTCTTGCCCGCTCCGTTTGGCCCGAGCAGCCCGAGCACTTCACCCTCAGGGACCGAGAACGACACACCCTTGAGCGCTTCGACCTCGCCATAGCGTTTGACGAGTCCCTCGGCAACGATCCCAGGCCCTTCCATGCTGGCGCATGCTAGGGCCGCGCGATGTCGCCCTCGAAATTGTTGGGGTCTTACCTCCGGAGCGCATCCACCGCGCGTGTCGGTGGCGTCGATACCTTGGCCTCGTGGCTGAACCGGAGATCCACCTCTCCAAGCGATTCTTCAAGGCGACCGAGTGGGCCGCGGCGTGCCACACAGATCGCGCGCCCGACCCCGCCCGCGCCGCGCCGTCACTCGGCCAAGTGCTCGGGATCGCGTCGCTCCTCCTCGAGGACGGTGGGAGCGAGCGCGAGGCCATGGCGGCGATGCTCCTCGACGCAGTGGGCGACGACGAGGTTCCCGTCGACGAGATCCGAGACCGCTTCGGGAAGAAGGTGGCCCGCCTGGTTACCGCCGCGGCCGACGCGCGCACCGACGTGGGGCGCGGGAAACGCCGGCTCGATGCCGAGACCTGGCGGGCGCGGCGAGTCCGTTCCCTCGCCCTGCTCCAAGCCGAAGGGGATCCCGCCGTGCTCCGGGTTCGGGCCGCTGATGCGCTCCGCGACCTGCGCGCCTTCCTCGGCGAGCTTCGGCGCCACGGGAGTATCGCCTTTGCGCGCTTTCCGGCACCTCCGGCCGAGCAGCTCGACCACTACCGCACGCTGGTCGACGCCTACGCCGCGCTCATCCCGCGCAGCCGCATGGACACCGCGCTCCGCTTCGCCCTCCACGAGATGCAACGACTCGTGGAGCTCGACACCGCCACCGCCGCCTGGCGAGTCGCCCACGTAGACGCCGCGTAGCGCGGGGAGGGCAGGCCCTCCCCGCGGACCCCTCCCGACGCCGGCCCGTTCCGCGTCGACGGGGTTGATCGGCGGCAAAGCCACCGATCGGCGAGCCAGGAGATCCATCCCCTCAAAGTCGTACGCTTGAGGCGTATGGAAGAGCTCGCGTACGCGGCGTTTGATGCGGACAACCACTACTACGAGGCGCTTGACGCGTTCACTCGTCACCTCGACCCCAAGCAGGGGTGGCGGTGCGTGCAGTGGGCCGAGATC
>JANOHN010000237.1:0-2776 GCA_031406505.1 Acidimicrobiia bacterium
CGCCGGCACCGCAGCGCGCGCAGGTGTCGAGCTCGGGATGGAAGCCCTCGATCGAGAGCAGCTTCCAGTAGAAGGCCGCGCTGACCATCGGCGACGGCTGGGCGGCCATGGTCTGCAAGGCCCCCACGAGCATGCGATACAACCCAGCGTTGCGCTCCCGCTCCTGAGCCACCTGGTCGACCGCCTCGAGCATCGAGATGGCGTGCGTGAGGGCGGCGTAGGTGTCGCGGAGCTGGCGGTTGGCGTCGATCGTCTCCACCTGCGTGACCACGTCGAGCTCGCGACCCCGGTAGCACTGGAACGCCACGTGACTCGTCGGCTCGAGCCGGGCACCGAACCGACTCCCCGGTCGACGGATCCCCTTCGCGACGGCGCGGACCTTGCCATTGCCCTGCGTCATGAAGCTGATGATGCGATCAGCCTCGCCGAGCTTGTGGGTGCGGAGCACGACACCCTTGTCTCGATACAAGCCACTCATTCGGGTCGATTCCGCTTCAGCGTCCCGGCCATCCGGCCACGCTTCCGCTTCATCTCCTGCATTGCACGAGTGTAACTACAGGTCTGTGATCCCGCAGGAGGTCAGCCGATCGCTCCGAACCTCCGCTCGCGTCGCTGGTACTCGAGGATTGCCTCGAAGAGGTCCGCGCGCCGGAAGTCGGGCCACAAGGCGTCGGTGAACACGAGCTCCGCGTAGGCCAGCTCCCACAACAGATAGTTGGAGATCCGGAACTCCCCGGATGTGCGCACCAGGAGGTCGGGATCCGGCATGTCGGGTGCGTAGAGGTGCCGGCTGATCGTGCGCTCGTCGATCTTGGCCGGATCGAGGCGGCGCGCTCGGGCTTCGGCGGCGATGGTTCGCACAGCGTCGACGAGCTCGGCGCGTCCGCCGTAGTTGAACGCGAACGTGAGCGTCATTCGCCGATTGCGCTGCGTGAGCGCCTCGGTGTCCTCGATGTGCCGCAACACTCGCCGCGGCACCCGCCCGGTGCGCCGGCCGATGAAGCGGACCCGTACCCCGCGCTCGTTCAGGTCGTCGCGCCGACGGAGCAGGAGCGACTCATTGAACCGCATGAGGAAGCGCACCTCGTCGAGCGGGCGGCGCCAGTTCTCGGTGGAGAAGGCGAAGACGGTCAGCCACTGGAGCCCGATGTCGAGCGCCCCTTCCACCGTGTCGAAGAGCGCTTCCTCCCCCGCCGCATGGCCCTCAGTCCGCTTGAGGCCGCGCCGCTTGGCCCACCGCCCGTTGCCGTCCATCACGACCGCAACGTGCCTCGGCACCCGCGCGGGGTCGAGGATTTCGTGAGCGGGAGCCACCACGCGCACGCTATCGCCGCTCACCCTGTGCCAACGGACGTGCCGCTACGATCCGGCGCCGTGCGCTGGTCCGCGGTCGTGAACCCGGCGGCGGGACGAGGTCGCACTCGCTCCGTGCTCCCGCGGCTGCAACATGCGCTCGAAGGGCACGGCGTCTCGGTCCACATCTCTACCGGCGCCGCCGACGGTCGGCGCGCGGCGCGTGACGCGTTCGTGCGGGGCGATGGCGTCGTTGCGTGCGGCGGCGACGGCACCATCAGCGATCTCGCTGCCGTCGCGGCCGACGAGCAGGCGCCGCTCGCGATCGTGCCTACCGGCGCTGGGAACGACCTCGCTCGCCATTTAGGGCTTGATCCGCGACGGGCACTCGACGCGGTGGCGCTCCTCGACACCGGACGACTCGCGGTGATCGATCTCGGACGGGCGACGTCGCACGACGGCACTACGTGCGTGTTCACCACGGTTGCCAACACGGGCTTCGATGCCGAAGCGAACCGGTGGGCCAACGACGTGCGGTGGGTCACCGGTACCTCGCTGTACGTGCTCGCGTTGTTACGAACACTCGCCACCTACCGCCCGCGCCCGATACGCGTGCGCGTCGACGACACCGAGTGGACGGGCGGCGCATGGCTCGTGGCGGTCGGGAACACGCGCTCGTACGCGGGCGGGATGCTCATCACCCCCGATGCCGAGATAGACGACGGCCTGCTCGACGTGTGCCTCGTCGAGGACGGGCCGACCGCCAAGTTCCTCTTGAACTTCCCGCGGGTCTTCAAGGGCACGCACACCGCGATCGACGAGGTAGTCATGCTTCGCGGCGCGACCGTGGAGATCTCCGCGCCCGACGATTCGCGTGGCGGCCTCGAGCTGTGGGCGAGCGGCGAGCGAGTGGGGCCGCTCCCCGTCCGGCTCGAGGCTGTCCCTCGCGCGCTCCACGTGCTCGTACCGGAGGCCTCGTCGCTTACTGGACCGTGACCGTCGCTTCCATCCCGGCCGCACGGTGGCCCGGGACGTTGCAGTAGATCGTGTACTCACCCGGCTTCAGCTCGACCTTGCCGGTCTCCCTGGGCGGGATGGCGAGAATGAAGCCGGCGAACTCGGGGTCATCGATGAGCAAGGTGTGGGACTCCTTGCCCGTGAAGACGATCTCGACGATGCCCGCGCCCGTCGTGTACTCAGTCTCGTTGAACTTCGTCCCCGGACCGCCGACAACGTCGAGCGTGGCGTCGGGCTTGCCCTTGGGCTGCTGGAAGCCAGTGGGTTCGGCTTCGTGCTCCTCGCTCGGACCGAGCGACACGAGCCCGGCCGCCATGATGAGCAGGATCATCCCCCACACGAGCAAGAGCTTGGACGACGTGCGCATGCGGGTGGCTGCCGACATCAGTCCGGCGCCGATCATGATCGTGACCGTCACCACCATCACCGTCACGACGGCGCCGGTCTTGCCGCCGGCCAAGAACGC
>JANOHN010000263.1:0-2622 GCA_031406505.1 Acidimicrobiia bacterium
GAGCGCGATCAGTGCCTGCGCGAGCGTGAGCGCAAGGATGAAGATGCTGCTTCCCGCGGTCAGGAGCGCAAGATCCTCGTGGCCGAGATCGAACTTCTTGCCGAAGAGGATCTCGCCGACCTGAGGCCCGAGCGTTGCCGCGGCCAGCACACCAATCGCACCGACGCCCACGATGACGAACACGAGCTTGCGTAGTCCGGAACGGAAGTCGTCATGGCGCCCAGCGCCGGCAAGGCCTGCGAGCTTGGGGAGGAGTGCAGCCTGCACGGCTTGGAACAACAGGATCGGAATCCGGGCCAGGAACACGCCGGCAAGGAAGTTGGCGACCGTCTTGTCTTGACTCGGCGTGCGCACGAGCACCGCGCCAAGGAACGGCGCGTATCCAAGTGCTTGGGCAGAGATGGATGCGAAGAAGAGGAAGCCCAGGTTGGTGGAGAGCTCGGACCACGGCGCGCGGGGCCCCGGCGCGAGCAAGCCGCGCTCGCGGGAAAGCGCGAGCGCGGCAGCGAACGCGGGCGGGAGCGCGAGACAGAGCCCGTACCAGGCGGGGTCGTCGACGCCGGCAATCGCGAGTGCGGCACACGGGACGAAGCGGAACACGCCCTCGGCGCCGATGATCAGGCCATACGACCCGAAGCGCGCGCTGCCCGACAGGGTGCCGCGCGCAAGGTGCTGTGTGCCATAGGTGAACAACGCGATCACCAGGCACGCCGCGAGGCCGGTGCTGCCCTCGAACAGGTCGTCAATGAGTGGTGTGCCGGCTGCTGCGGCCGCCGTGACGACGGCGAGCACGATGGTGAGGATCAGTCCCGCGATCGCGGCTCGTTCGACGACAGGGCGGCCACCGAAGCCCTTCACCCGCCGATCGGCGAGCGCGCGGCCGACCTCTTGCTCGAGCGGGAGGAAGAAACCGGGCGCAAGCACGAAGACGAACACCCAGAGCCCGTTCAGCGCGTTGTAGTTCGCCTCGGTGAGCGCACGAAACGACAGGATCTGGAAGCCGTAGGCGCTCAGGCCCGCGACGAGCAGACCCGCGCCCACGACGAACGTACCTTCCGGCATGGGCCGGCGGGCCGCCTCGATCAGGCGCTGGGTGCGTTGTGCCATCTGATCAAGCCGTTTCGCCGAACCGGGCCCCTCAGGGCACGGCGAGCATAATGGCCGGACCGATGAGCACCCGGATGCTCCTGATCTTGGCCGCGTTGTGCGCCGTTGCGATCTTGGCCGCGTCGGCCATCTCCATCCTCGCCGCGCGCTGACGCGTGACCGATACTTGCTGGGTCCACCAGCCCCGCCGACCGTGGGGAGAGGAGCCCCTTGGCTGATCATTTCGACGTCGTCGTCCTCGGCGGAGGGCCGGGGGGCTATGCGGCCGCGCTCTACGGCGCCGCCGCAGGGCTACGCATCGCGCTCGTCGAGGAGCAGCGGGTCGGTGGTACCTGCCTGCACCAGGGGTGCATCCCGGCGAAGGCGCTGCTCCAGACGGCCGAAGTGCTGCGGACCGTGCGCAGCGCCAAGGAGTTCGGGGTCGAGGCGGGGGAGCCGACGCTCGACCTCCGGGCCAGCCAGCTGCGCAAGCAGCAGGTGATCGATCGCCTCACGAAGGGGCTCGAGACGCTCCTCAAGGGACGCGAGGTCACCGTGATCCCCGGGACCGGGACCGTGATGGACGCGCCCGGACACCGCGTACGCACCTCCGACGGCACGGAGGTGGAGGGTGACGCGCTCGTGCTCGCCACCGGTTCCGCGCCGCGCTCGTTGCCCGGCCTCGACTTCGACGGCTCCCGCATCCTCTCGTCCGACCACGTGCTCGAGTTCGAAGAGCCGCCCAAGCGCGTCGCGATCATCGGCGCCGGCGCGGTCGGGTGTGAGTTCGCATCGATGCTCGCCGACTTCGGCACTGAGGTCGCGCTCCTCGAGGCGCTGCCGCGCATCCTCCCTGGTGTGGATGCCGAGGTGTCGGTCGCGCTCGCGCGCGCGTTCCGGCGCCGCAACATCTCGGCGTACGCTGGCGCGCGCGTCACCAGCATCGAAGGCACGCGCGAGCTCGCGGTCGCGTTCGAAGGACCAGAAGGCGCCACCACGATCTCGGTCGACAACGTCATCGTCAGCATCGGTCGTGGACCGCGCACTCAGGGCATCGGCCTCGAGGAGTCGGCGGTCGACCTCGATCGCAACGGTTTCGTGCGCGTCGACGCCAACATGGAGACCCAGGTTCCGGGCGTGTTCGCGGTCGGCGACATCGTCGACACACCGCAGCTCGCGCACGTGGCGTTCGCCGAGGCGATCGTCGCGATCAAGGCGATCATGGGCGAAGCGCCGCAGCCGATTCAGTACGACAAGGTGCCGTGGGGCATCTACTGCCATCCGGAGGTCGCGTTCGCCGGCCTGACCGAGGAGCAAGCGCGCGAGCGGGGCCACGACGTGGTCACGGCGGTGCAGCGCTTCGTCGGCGACGGGCGCGCGCTGATCATCGGCGAGCCCGAGGGGATCGTGAAGATCGTGGCCGAGCGTGACGGGCCGATCCTCGGTGTGCACATCGTCGGGCCGTGGGCCACCGAGCTGATCGGCGAGGGCTACCTGGCCGTCAACTGGGAGGCGTCGCCTGAGGAGATCTCGACG
>JANOHN010000271.1:0-4726 GCA_031406505.1 Acidimicrobiia bacterium
TACGTCGCACACGCGGCAACCGATGACGTTGGTCACGATGCGCACGTCAGGCTCACATGACGGCGATACGACGCCGACTACATACGGCGTTTCCATGCCAGGACCGAACTCCAAGTAGCAGACGGTGAACGAGTACAGCACGCCGCGACCGTCGACCGCCTCGGGCGCAACGTCCGGGGACCCGCACCACGGGCATCCCGGTGTGGCGAGGTAGGTCCAGCGCCTACAGGCATCGCAACGGAGCAGCACGATCTCGCCCCGCGCGAGGCCGTTCCAGAACGGCTCGCTCTCGGGAGTCACGACTGGCGCCGCTCGCCCTTCGATCAGCGGAGGGACGGTGAGCTCGTGCTCGTCGTCGATGACGAGGTCCGGATTCGTCTGGTGGTTGATCAGCGCGGGACCTCCGTCGTCAGCAACATCACGCCGCCCGACGGGCCACCGCCAGCCGACGCAACTGCCACCGATGCGCCCGGTACCTGGTTCGCGGCGGCCTCGCCGCGCAGCTGGGTGACTGCTTGCGCGACCTTCCCGAAGCCGTGCAGGCGACCGCCTCCCAGCTGACCGCCGTCGGTGCAGACGGGAAGATCGCCCGACCCGACGCGCCCGCGGCCCTCGGCGAAGAAGGGGCCGCCGTGTCCCTTCGGGACGAACCCGAGATCCTCGAGCCAGCTGATCGCCAGCCAGCTGAAACCGTCGTAGAGCTCGGCGACGTGGACGTCGGCCGGCGCAAAGCGCGATGACTCCCACATGCGCGCGCCGGCAACGTGGGCCGCCATCGATGCGTAGTCGGGCCACTGGGTCCAGGTTGTCTCGGCCCCCGGGCTCGAGCCAATGCTCTCCACCCGGGCCCACGGCCGTCCGTTCGCGTCGAGTGCCGAGGCCCGGCTGACGACGACCGCGACGGCGCCGTCGACGGGGTAGTCGCAGTCCAACACCTTGAACGGCGTACTGACCCAGCGCGACGCGAGGTAGGCGTCCATGTCGAGCGGCGTGTCGCGCCAGATCGCCCGCGGGTTCGACGCTGCGTGCGCTCGGCAGTTGAGCACGACGTCGCCGAGGTGTCGCTGCGTTGTGCCATACACGTGCATGTGACGAGCAGCCCAAGGTGCGAGCCGCGCCGCGCCCCCTCCTGCGCCATACGGCAGCGTGTACGCGTCCTCGTCGTAGGCCAGACCCACCGCGTCAGCGAGTGCCTTGTACCGTCGGAGTTGCCGCTTGTGCGCGCGGTAGACGAGCACGTGTGTGCAGGTGCCCGTGGCGACGGCGCGGATGGCGTCGAACACCGTGCCGAACTGGCTGTCGAGCGATCCCGATGACCGGTAGCGCAGCCGCAGAGCCAGCGCGCGCTGGACGGTGTGGATCGGCGGACCCTGGAAGGCGGTGGGGGGGGAGGTCCGACTCGGGAAGGTGGCGAGGCCGTCCACGCTCTGGGCGGTGAGCCCGGCATCAGCGACAGCCGCTCGGCAGGCATCCACCGCGAGCTGGGCCTCGGAGAGAGTGCTGTCACGGCTGATCTCGGCATAGCCGACGCCGGAGATGGCGATGTCGTCGAGCACCACGGTCGCGGTTCTAGCGTGACGGTGCGAGGGGCGCACACCTCATGGTGCACAACCCCGGGCTGCACCTAGGCGTCGGTGTAGTCGAGCTGATAGAGGTCGGCACATGTCTTCCAGAGAATCCGCTCGGCTTCGTCGTCGCTGATCTCGCACTGCTTCACCATGTCCGCCGCGATCTCCGCATCGATGGGCCAGTTGCTCGCGGAATGCGGGAAGTCCGTGGACCACATGACGTTGTCGAGCATCTCGCGGCGCAGACGAAGTCCGTAGTAGTCGGTGATGAACGTGACGAAGACATTGCGCCGGAAGTAGTCGCTGGGCAGCAGGTCCAGCTCGGCGGCCGGGAAGACGCCGTACCGAACCGCGAGGTCCAGCTCGTGCAGGTAGTTCGGGATCCACCCGCAGTTCAGCTCGGCGCCTACGAACTTCAGCCCTGGGAAGCGCTCGAAGACGCCGCCCAGGATCAGCCGGCGCAAGATGGCGTGGAACTCGCCCTTCTGCTGCTGTGACTCGGCGCCGGGCACCGGGCGCTCGTGCGCCACTCGACCGCCCTTGCTGGCCCAGTCGCGCTTCCCGAGATTCTGGATGCCCTGCAGGCTGAACGAGAAAGCGATGTGCACGGCGATGGGGATGCCCGCCTCTTCGACATAGGCCCAGAGCCGATCGTCCTCCGGACTTGGCTCCTCTGACGAGCCATTGGGGTAGCTCTCCATGGTCATGCTCTTCAGTCCCAGCTCCTCGACGCACCGCCGGGTCTACGCGAGGGCATCGTCGATGCCGGTCGGAGGGACCAAGCCGCATCCGAGGAGTCGGTCCGGGGCGTAGCTGTTGAACTCGCTGATCCAGTTGTTGAACGCCTGGAAGCAGGCCAGCTTCAGCTCGCGATCCTCGAGCTCCTTGATCGCGGCCCAGATCATCGGGTTGTTGTAGAGGACCTCGGCGTCAACGGAACCCTCGTGCTGCTCCTTCACCCGAGCCGCCGGGTCAAAGGACCCGGGAAGGATGTCGTCGTAGCGGACACCCTTGGCGCCGTAGCCCAAGTTGTGATCCTCGAATCGATGCTTGAACTCGGCTCGTTCGTAGCGCCGGGTGGAACGATGCACGACGGCGGTCGGGCCGAGGGCGAGTCCGCTGGCGACGGGGTCCGGGTCCTGACCTTCCAGCGTCCAACCCTGGCCTCCGTTGGAGCTGTCGACCGTCCGAGGTCCCCGACTCTTGAGCTTCTCCGGCAGATGCATCTGCCAGAGGTCGGGGTGCTCGTTGATGTGCGAATCGGCCGAGATCATCTCGTACTTCATCGGTCCTCTCTCGGATGGAAGGTCGATCGTGGAATGCGTCAGGCGGGGATGGCGTGGAGCAGGGGCTTGACCTCGGGTTCGAGATCGATGGCAGCACCGCCCGCGAGCCCGTACAAACCTCGACACGTCGTTGCCAGCACCCGCCGGCGAACATCCTCCGGGAGTGCCGTGAGGCGAGCAGGCGCCTCCACCGGCTCGCACGCGTGGTAGGTGGGGAACTGACTGCTCCACATCAGATGCGAGAAGTTGATGTAGTCATCGGGGAATTGCAGCAGGAGGTCGTCGCCGGCGAACGTGAAGAAGGGCCGAACGCGGAGGTAGTCGCTCGGGAGCTGGCGGGTGAGGTCCGGGTTTCGAGCACCCGGCCTCCGGAGGTACAAGTCGTCGGTTCGTTCGAGCCAGTGCGGGATCCACGCGGCCGTGGCGCCCGCGACGACCATGCGGAGATCGGGAAAGCGCTCGACGACGCCCTCGTAGACGAACGGCGCGAGCGCGTTGGCGGCGCTGGCTCCCTTCGAGCCGCTGAGCTGGCTTCCCGGGGACGGGCCGAAGGTTGAATCGAAGGAGACAACAACACCGAGCTCGACGAGGGCAAGCCAGAATCGGTCGTCGTCCGGGACGATCGCCCGCTCGCCCGACGTTGGGAACGTGCGCAGCAGCGCTCCCCGGAGCCCAAGTGTCGACGCGCGCCGCAGCTCTTCCACCGCCACATCGATACCCGCGCCCGAAGGGATCACTGCGATGCCGACGAGCCGGTCGGGATGGCCTTGGACGAACGCGGACAGCCAGTCGTTGTACGCCTGCGCGCACGCAGTCTCGCGTTCGGCGTCGAGCAGGATTGCCATGCTTCCCCACAGCTGCGGGGTCGGGTAGAGCACCTCTGCCTCCACGCCACTCGCATCTTGCGATCGCACGCGGGCATCGGGTTGGAACAGCTCGTCGGGCAGCGTCGCGATGTCGACCGGTTGCCCGCCGCGTGGACCGCCGGCCGCGAGCGCCGCGTGGAGCTGCCACGCGGGGATGGTGCACGTGAAATCGTCGATGACCCAGCCGGGCGCGTCGCCCGCGGAGCTCCAGACTGGCGCACCGGCGACGCGTCGCGATGACCAAAGATCCGGTGGCTCGACGACGTACGAGACTGCGGAAACGGCCCCTTGCATCGTGGTGTTCTCCCGTGTGGTCACGTGACGCCGGTCGTTGCGAGCGACCGTCCGCGCGTCAGGGCGCGGGCCAGATGTGCGGTGCGCCTCTTCCCGGCCGCGGGGAAGAAACTATACTCATCATTCGCATGTCCAGGATCGTAGCGCCGTCTCGAGATCGAAGCCAGTTCCCGTCTCGGAACACCAGATGAACGCGCACGAACACGCGGAGACTCCGGAGCTCACGCAGTTCCGCGCCGACGTCCGCAGCTGGCTGCAGACGCACGCACCGCGGCGGCCGCCACGCCGCGACTTCGGCGAGCTGGACCGCATCGAAGAGGCCGAAGACGTCGCATCGGCACGAGGCTTCCAAGCCGCGCTGTTCGACGCGGGGCTCGCGGGCCTTACCTGGCCGAAGGAGCACGGGGGTCAAGGACTTGGACCGGAGTATCAGGCGGTCTACGTCGAGGAGGCCGCGCCGTACGAGATGCCCGAGCGGTACTTCAGGATCAGCATCGGGTCCGTGGGGCCGACCGTGCTACAGCTCGGCACGGACGCGCAGAAGCGTGAGCTGATTCCGAAGATCCTGCGGGGCGAGCTCACCTGGTGCCAGCTGTACTCGGAGCCAGGCGCCGGCTCTGACCTCGCGGGCCTCCAGACGCGGGCCGAGCGCGACGGCGACGTCTGGGTGGTCAATGGGCAGAAGGTCTGGACGTCGGGGGCCCATCGTGCT
>JANOHN010000276.1:0-4555 GCA_031406505.1 Acidimicrobiia bacterium
GCCGAAGGCGACCCGCAACGGGTTGTCGGCGTCGTCAGGCTTCTCAGGCGTGGACAGGACGTAGGCCAGCGGCTTGCCCGTGTAGTTGAAGTACGTGGATCCGAAGTGGCGAACGTCCGGGAGCCACTGCGACGCGCTGAAGCGCCGCGCGAGGCCAACCGACGCACCGAGCACGATCGAGGGCGCCCACCCGACCATCAGCGAGTTCGAATGGAACAGCGGCATGCACACGTAGCCGACGTCATCGGGGCCGAGGCCCATGACGATCGTCATGCGGGTGCCGGTGACGAGGAATCGCCGCTGCGTGCAGATCACGGCCTTGGGCGCATCCGACGTGCCCGACGTGAAGATCAGCCCCCAGAGCGTGTCGGGCCCAGGCTCGATCCCCGGATCCGCCGTGGCGACGGCCGCGAGCGCAGCGTCGAGGTCGGCACCGAGCTCAGTGCTTGGATCGCCGAGTTCGGGGTGACGGTTCGACACAAGCACCTCGGGCAACCCCTTGGTGATCGGTTCGAGCAACGGCGCGTGACGCGGCTCCGTGACGATCAGCCTGCAATGCGTGTGCTGGATGTCGCGGAGCAGGTGCTCATCGCGCCGGGTGTGGTTGACCCCTACGATCGCCGAGCCCGAGAGTGCAGCCCCGCCGAGCGCGAACAGGTAGTCGGGTGTGTTGTCGAGCAGCACCCCGACGTGGAGCGCGCGGTCAGCGGGTGTGCGCTCCAAGAAGAGGTTCGCCCATCGCTGCGACTCGGCCATGTACTCGGCATGCGTCCACACCTGGTTCGCGAACTTGATCGCCGGTCGATCGCGCCGGTCGGGGTCGGTGGCGTTGCGGCGGAGGATCGCCGCCGCGTCGGCGGCCGGCATCGGCGCCTCACCGGGCAACGGAACCGCGCGATCGCGCAGCTTTTCGCCTGACACGGTCGTCAGGCTATCGGGAGGTCGCTCAGGTGGGCTCGACGACTACGACGGGGATCTCGCGCTCGGTCGCCTTCGCGTAGTCGCGGTACGTGGAGTAGATGTCGACGAACCGCTGGTACAGCTGCTCGCGCTCCGCGCCGGTGGCGACTCGAGCGCGCCCATGGATCGTGCGCCTACCTTCCCGCACGGACACGCTCGAGTCGGCAACGAGGTTGAGGTACCAGGCGGGGTGCTGCGCGTGGCCGCCGAACGAGCCGGCGAACACGTACGAGCTCCCTTGCTTGACCGTGAGCAAAGGCCAGGTGCGCTCCTTCCCCGTCTTGCGACCTTTGGTCGTGAGCAACACGACCGGCGCGCCGTGGAACTTGGCGCCGAGGCGACCACCGGTGAGCTTGTACCAACCTCGGTTGAGCGCAGAGAAGAAGCGGATAAACCCCTTCGGCGCTTGCACCATCCGGTTCTTCTTCTCGGCCACGGAGGGCGACTCTAGATCGCGCCATGATGGGTCACATGACCGACCAACCCATCGGGACCGTGCTCCAGTTCGCTTACGAAGCTCCGGATGTCCCGGCGCTGCTCCGCCGAGTTGCCGAGGGCATCGAGCAGCTCGGCGCCGACGTGAGGATCCTCGACGTCGCTGTCCGTCCCGACAAGCTCACGGCGGAGATCTACTTCCTCCGGACCGACTGAGCCTCGAGCTGGTGCCACGGCACAACCGTAGGATTTGAGGCGATGGAGGACCGCCTCACACCTGCGCTGTACCTGGAGATGACCGACTCGATGGCGCCCGATGAGTACGCGGCGAAGCGGGTCGACGAGGTGCTCGCGTTGCCGGGCGCGGAGCGGGCAACGTGGTGGATCAACCTCAAGCGCGATCGCAAGGATCTCCCCCGCGTGCTCGACGAGTTCGACACGCTTGGGGTGTACGAGGTCGACGACACCTTCAACGCGCCGGCCACGCCCGACGGCATCACCGGCCACCATTTCGAGCGCTACCCCCGTCCTGGGCAAGGTCGGTTGACTGGCAAGCCGACCGTCGGCCTTTCCTTGGTCCTCATCAGTCCCACCACGCCCGATCAGGCACAGGCACTACGCGACTGGGCCGACTTCGTGCACATCAGCTGGATCGCCGCGGTCGGCGTGCCGGGCTATCAAATGATCACCCCGTACGAGAACGTGCACCGCGACGCGACGGGGGCCGACGAGCCTCGATTCATGCACTTCTACGAGATGGACACCGAGGACGCGGAGACCACCTTCAAGACCATGACCCCGCTCGTGGAGGAGCGCTTCGGCAAGCAGGGCACACCGGAGTTCACGTACTGGGGCTGGCACGACGCGTTGCGGATCATGTACGTGAACAGCTTCCGCCGCGTGGGTACACGCGGGTGAGCGAGCGCGGGTGACCGACTTCTTCGATCTCGTTCGTCACCAGCGCGCGCACCGGCGGTTCACCGACGACTCGGTCGACGACGCGTTGCTCGCCCGACTGCTCGACGCGGCCGTGCACGCGCCGAGCGCCGAGAACCGTCAGCCCTGGGAGTTCGTGATCGTGCGCGATCAGGAGCTGCGTTCGAGCCTGCTGGACCTCGCCGAAAAGGCGTGGGACGGCGGCGGCCGGGAGTTCGCCGAGACGCGCCTCGCACCCGGTCTGATGGCCGACGTGGAGCACGGCATCGGCGGTGGCGGCTACCGCGACGCGCCAGTGCTCATCGTGGTGGCGGCCGACATCGAGCGCGGGCTCGAAGTCACGGTCCCGTCGTCGATCTTTCCCGCCACGCAGAACCTCTTACTTGCAGCGACCGAGCTCGGGCTGGCGTCGGCGCTCACCACCATCTCCATGGGCTTCACCGAGGATCTCCAGGCCATGCTCGGCCTGCCCGCGCACGTGGTGCCGCAGGCCGTGATCCCGATCGGCCATCCCGTCCGACCGCTCGGGCCGTCGAAGCGGGACCCGTTCGAGACCCACACGCACCGTGACCGCTTCGGCACTCCCTGGTAGACCGCTCACCTTCCGCGTTCTGCTCGGCATCCCAGGTGCCAAGCAACGCGACCATGTATGGTCACGCAGTTCATCCTCTCGGGGGCGGCGCCGAGTTCGAGTACTGAGTCCCAGACCCAGCTCGACTTGAGCCTTTTCGTCGCTTCCCTGAGGTCCAGGCTCTGGAATGATCAGGAAGAGGCACGGAATGAACGGCGCCGCTCAGACCTCGCCGCGCCCCACGCGGGCCGCGCGCTCGCTGTCGCTCAAGTGCAGGCTGGGTGTCGCCGCGCTGGCGATGGCAGTCGGACTCGTCACCGCAGGTTGCCTGCAGTTTGCGAATGCAACTGTTCGCGGCTTCGGCTCGTTCACGGTGGACGTCACCTGCTTCAGCCCTTCCTACCTCTTGGTACCGACGCACACCGCCCTCACCTTCGACGAGACGAACATCGGGACGACCTTTACCATCAGCGTGCCGATCTGGTCCGTCCTCGCCTACTACCTCACGTCTCCGCAGGGCGGCGCGTGCGTCTTCCACGTGCCGCAGACCGGTGGGGCCGCGGTGAGGATCCAATGCAGCGAGAACATGTCGCCCCAGACCAAGTGCTTCGAAGCGCCCAACAGCCTCGTGGTGACCTTCGACGGCTCCCCCGCGGCGTTCCCAGACGTCGAGATCATGGTGACCAACGACTTCACGCCGTTGCCGACGCCGCCGTCAACGGAGCCACCCGCCACGACAACGACGAGCTGCGCCACCTGCGTGCCCGAGGTCTAGAAGTTCAGACCGTGAGTTCATAGAACGCGGCGGCGTTGCCACCGAGCACCATGGCGCGCTGGGGTGCGGTGCGCGGCGTGATCATGTCGCGCTGACTTGCACCGTGGCGCCGTCGTTGGCTGACGACTCGCGAACTGCGTCCAACACCCGCATCTCGGCGACGCCGTCGACGAACGTGGGGATCGGCACCGCGTTCGACGCGGGACGACCTTGCACCCCGGCCAGAAGCACCTCACACAGCCGCGTGAACGGGCCGATCTCCACATGCGTAAATCGGTGGCGCGGGTCGTCGCTCTCGGGCAGCACGGGTAGCGCGAGGTCGGCCGGCACCGGTAGCTCCCGCACGCCGTCGGCGTCCGCCAGCATCACAGTGGTGTCGTCGTGCCACACGGTCCCGTGTGTGCCGGCGACCCGGATCATGGCGGCCCGAGGTCCCCACGTCGCGCCGGACTGTTGGAGCACACCCTCCACGCCTGACTGGAGCCGGAAGCGGATCGTGAACGTGTCCTCCGCGATGTCGTGCCGTTGCGACGTGATGCTCAACCGCGCGCTCACCTCGGCGAACTCACCGAGCCACACGCGCGTCATGTCGATCATGTGCGAGCCCGACGCGCCCAGCCAACCCCCACCCACACCGGCATCGAACCACCACGGTGGCATCTTGGCCTCGGGATCGGCAAGGAACGGCACGTACGACACGAGAGACATGAGACGTGGCTCGCCGATCACCCCGTCCGCGATCGCGCGCCCCGTGAGCGCCCGCTCGGGGGCCCAGCGGAACTCGTGACCGACGAGGTGGGTCACGTCAGCCGATTCCGCTGCCTCGAGCATCGCAGTCGCGTCGGTGGTGTCCATCGAGAACGGCTTCTCGCACAACA
>JANOHN010000305.1:0-1754 GCA_031406505.1 Acidimicrobiia bacterium
TCCGCGTGCACTCGGTGCGGCTGCGCGGGCTCGTCGCGCACCAGGAGGTCGTGCTGGGCACGGCCGGGCAGTCCTTGACGATCCGCCACGACTCGTACGACCGCACGTCGTTCATGCCGGGGGTGCTCCTCGCGATCCGCGGGGTGCGTGAGCGTCCCGGACTCACCGTGGGCCTCGATGCACTCCTCGGGCTGTAAGGCACAAGCCAAAGTGAGCGTCCGCGGCGCAGGTACCCTGCGCCGCAGCGAGCGGGGCCCGAGCGGCCCGGCCCACAGGGCCGAGAGCGGGTAAGTAGGGTCGCCCGTCGTGGGGGGTGAAACGGCACCGCTTCTGGCGGTGCGCAACCTTGAGGTCGTCTACGGCGGCACCATCACGGTCCTGCGCGGGGTGAGCCTGGACGTCCCACGCGGTGCGGTCGTCGCGCTCCTGGGTGCGAACGGGGCCGGCAAGACCACGCTGCTACGAGCCGTTTCGGGCCTGCTCTCGGTGCACGCGGGACGGGTAGAACGCGGCACGATCGAGCTCGACGGTGAGTCGATCCTTGGTGAGCCCACCCCCGACATCGTGCGCCGGGGACTCGCGCAGGTGATGGAGGGTCGGAGGATCTTCGCCGAGCTGAGTGTCGATGAGAACCTCAAGGCAGGGGCATTCACGCGCCACGACCGTGATGGCATCCGGGACACGCATGCCCACGTGCTTGAGATGTTCCCGGTGCTCGCGAGGCGACTGCGCGACGTTGCGGGCTATCTCTCCGGTGGTGAGCAGCAGATGCTCGCGATGGGTCGCGCGCTCATGGCCAACCCGCGTCTGTTGCTCCTCGACGAGCCATCGCTGGGACTCGCGCCACTGATCCAACAGCAGATTCGCGACATCGTTGCGGCGATCGCCGCGGAGGGCGTCAGCGTGCTCCTCGTGGAGCAGAACGCGATGCTCGCATTGTCGGTAGCGAGCTGGGGCTACGTGCTCGAGAGCGGCCAGGTCGTGCGCGAGGGCGCGGGACAAGAGCTGCTCGAAGACGAGGAGATCCGCGCGGCGTACCTCGGGATGGGGGAGCACGGCCGCCGCTCGTTCAAGGACCTCAAGACGTACCGGCGTCGTCGGCGGTGGTCGGGATGACCAGCATCATGCACCGCCGCAAGTACGAGGGTCCGCTGCTCAACGTGACCGATGTGAGTCTGTCGTTCGGCGGCGTCAGCGCGCTCCGTGGCGTGAACTTCGACGTGAACGAGGGCGAGCTGTTCGCCATCATCGGTCCGAACGGCGCGGGCAAGACCTCCATCTTCAACTGTCTGAGCGGGGTCTACCGACCCCAGATCGGCACCATCCGCTTCCAGGGCGAGGAGCTCGTCGGCCGCAAACCACCCGCGATCGCGCAGATGGGGATGGCGCGCACGTTCCAGAACCTCGGGCTGTTCGTGAACTTGAACGTGATCGACAACCTCATGTTGGGCCGCCACATTCGAATGCGGACGGGTTTCGTCGCCGGGATGCTCTGGCTCGGGCGAGCCCGCAATGAAGAGGTCGCCAATCGTCGCCGGGTCGAGGAGATCATGGAGTTCCTCGCGCTCCAGCAGTACCGCTACGAGCCCGTCGGAACCCTCCCGTACGGTGTCCAGAAGCGCATCGAGCTGGGTCGAGCGCTCGCGATGGACCCGGTCATCCTCCTGCTCGACGAGCCGGTCGCCGGCATGAACCTCGAAGAGACCGAAGACATGGCCCGGTTCATCCTCGAGATCCGGCGCCAGCTTGACATG
>JANOHN010000306.1:0-4941 GCA_031406505.1 Acidimicrobiia bacterium
CGGTGAACGTGCCGATGGCCACGAACCCCGCGGTCCCGAGGGAGGGCAGTCCGGTATAGCCCGTGAGCAAGTTGAGACCCACGCCGCCGATCGCGAGAAAACCGGCCGCCGTCAAGATGCCAGCCCATGAGTCGTTCAACCCGAACGGCAGCGCGAGGTACAACACGAACACCCCAAGCAGCACACCGAATCCCGTGCGCGTCTTGACCAGCCGCACGTCCTGCGCGTAGTCGCGGATCATCCCTCGCGTGCGTGGCATCAGAGGCGCTCGACCTGGCGCGTACCGAACAAGCCATACGGCCGGACGAGCAAGACGACCAGCATGATGAGCCAGGGCATCACTTGCACGAAGCCGGGCTCGAGCCAGTCCTGTGCGTGGAGCGCCTCGCCCACCGACCCAGTGACGAAGTCGTCCTGATACCCGGATGTCAACAGCTCGGCGATCCCGACCACCATGCCGCCGACGACGGCGCCCAACGGGGAGTCGAGGCCACCGAGCACCATCGCGGGCAGCGCCTTGAGGGCGATGATCGCGATCCCCGCGAACTGGAGCGTCGGGGCGGGTCCCGCACCCGACGCGAGCATCGTGCCGCCGAGCACCGCGACCACTCCCGCGATCCCCCACGACAGCGCGACGATCCGGTTGGTGTTGATCCCCTGCATCAGGGCGGCTTCTTGATCCACTGCCGTGGCGCGCATCGCCACGCCGTACTTCGTGTAACGAAAGAAGGCGAAGAACGCGCTGAGCACCACGGCCGCAAGCGCGATCGTGACCACGTTGATCTGGAGGATCTGGACACTCCAGTCGCTGTCGAGCGGCTTCAACGCGAAGGGCGTGTCGATGTTGGCGGGCGGATCTCGCCAGATCGTGCTGACAATCGGTTCCACGAGGAGCAGGACGCCGACCGTCACGAGCAGGATGGCGTACAACGGCTGACCGCTCATCCGGCGCAGGACGACGCGCTCCACCACGATACCGATCAAGCCTCCGAGCAACGCCGCGACGCCGAGTCCGATCCCGAACGACAGCCCCCACGTCTCCGTTGCGTTGTACGTGAGGAATGCGCCGAGCACGACGAACCCGGCTTGAGCGAAGTTGATGACACCGGTGGCGCGGTAGATCACCACGAAGCCAAGACACACCAACGCGTACACCGCGCCGAGCGCGGCTCCTGACGCGAGGAGCTGGAGGAACTTCGTCACGACGCGGTCCCACTTCCACCGCGGTCGGTATACATCCGGTCTACGAGCCCGCGGAACCGCTCGAGCACCGGGCCGCGCCGGACCTTGCTCGTGGCAGTAACCAGCTCTTCGTCCTCACCCAACACGATCGGCAGCACAGCGAAGCAGTCGATGCGATCACGCTCGTCGAGACCGGTATTCACCTCGTCAACGACCTGCTCGAACAGCTCGCGAACCTCGGGCAACGCAGCCAGCGTCGCAAACGTGGTGAATGCGCCGCCGCGCTCCGCGGCCCAGTCGCCGACTGGTGTGGCGTCGATCCCGATCAACGCGCCGAAACACGGTCGCTCGTCACCGACGAGCACCGCAGTACGGACGTACGGCGAGTCTTCGAGCCGCTCCTCGATCGCGCGCGGCGACGCGCGGTGGCCGTTCGACGTGATGACGACGTCCTTCAGTCGGCCGACGATGGTGAGCACCCCATCGTCGAGCGTCCCGACATCGCCGGTGTGCAGCCAGCCATCGGCGTCGACCGGCGCGTGGGACGCGTCTTCGAGGTACCCGGAGAACACGCCTGGGCCGCGCACGAGGATCTCGCCCTCCTCGCCGAGACGAACCTCGGCACCCGGGACGGCACGCCCGACGCTCCCTGGCGGGTCGGCCTCATCGATCGTCGCAGTCACGAAGCCGCTGGCTTCGGTGAGTCCGTAGGCCTGGCGCACCGGAACCCCGACCGAGCGCCAGAACTCCACCACATCGGGTGCGCACGGCGCGGTCGTAGTGATGGCAACTCGCACGCGACCCAGTCCGAGGTTTGCACGGAGGGGTCGCTTCACGAGCAGATCGGAGAGACCGCGGCCTCGCCGCCGTGCCGCTCGCATCGCGGCGCGCTTCACAGGGTCGGCGCCGCGGCCGCCCGCGTCCACGCCCTCCCGGAAGCGCTCCCACAGGCGCGGCGTGCCCACCATGACCGTTGGCTGCACCTCGCGCAGGTCGTTGACGAGCGCCTCACCACCCTCGCCGAAGTTGACGACCGCGCCGACGCACACTGCTTGCGCGGCGCTGATCGAGCGTTCGGCGATGTCACACAGCGGGAGTGACGACACAATTTCGTCGTCGGCTCGTAGGCCCAGCGCTTCGGCGCCGGCTCTTGCCGCGCCGACGAGCGCGTTGTGCGTGATGCGCGCACCCTTGGGATCACCGGTCGTAGCCGGCGTGAACACCACCGTGGCCACGGTTGCGGGATCAAGCGCGGCGACGCTCGCCGCCCACACGTTCGGATCACCAGAGCGCATCTGGACGGCTTCCCGGTTGCCGAGCGCCTCGAGCGCCTCGAAGCTGCTCGCGGGATCGTCGAGACGACGGATCCCACGCGGGTCGATCACCACGATGTGCCGGAGCGAGATCTGATCGGCGATCTCGAGGATCTTGTCGAGTTGTTCCTCGTCCTCCACGATCACGACGTCGGCGCGCGCCTGCTTGAGCAGCGCAGCGATCTCCGACGCGGCACTGGTCACGTACAACGCGACGGTGACGGCGCCAATCCCTTGCACCGCGAGGTCCGTTGCCAGCCACTCGGCGCGGTTGTCGCTGAGGATCGCGACATGATCACCCGACTTCACGCCCATATGCATCAGCGCGCGACCGATGCCAGCAACGCGTTCGCCGTACGCAGCCCAGCTGGTCTCTTGCCAACGACCGAGATCCTTGACCCGGATCGCGGTCGCTCGCGGTCGAGTGTTGGCGTGGTGCAGCAGCCACGCGGGGAGCGAGCGCGGCGCGTCGTCGGTCGGACCGGCGGCAGCCGCCTCGGGTACCGCGACCGTGGTCATGCTTCCTGCCCGAGGTACGCCTCGATGACGCGCGGGTTCTGCTGCACCTCGGCCGGCAGCCCGAGCGCGATCGGCTCACCGAAGTCGAGCACGAGCACGCGATCCGCGAGGTCCATCACCATCGGCATGTCGTGCTCAACGAGGATCATCGCCATGTCGAGCTGGCGCCGGATCTCGAGGATGAACCGGGCCATGTCCTCGGTCTCTTCGAGGTTCATGCCCGCGACCGGCTCGTCGAGCAGGAGGAGATCGGGATCCATCGCGAGCGCGCGGCCGAGCTCGATGCGCTTCTGCACTCCGTACGGCAGCGTCCCCACCGGTTCGTAGCGGTACTGCTGGAGCGCCAGGAACTCCATAATCTCCTCGACTCGGCGCCGGTTCGCGATCTCCTCGCGCTTGGCCCGACCAAACCAGAGCATCCCGCCGATGAACCCGGTGCGCATCTGCACGTGGCGACCGAGCATGAGGTTGTCGATCACGTTGAGGTTCACGAACAGCCCGAGGTTCTGGAACGTGCGCCCCACACCGAGGCGTGCGATCTCGGGTGGACGGCGACCGACGAGGTCTTGGCCTTGGAACAAGATCGTGCCCTGCTGTGGCCGGTACACCCCGCTCAAGCAGTTGAAGATCGAGGTCTTGCCCGCACCGTTCGGGCCGATCACGGCGAAGAGCTCCTTCTCCTGCACGTCGAACGTGACTCCGCGAAGCGCGTTGACGCCACCGAACGAGAGCTGCACGTCGGTGACTTGGAGCAGCGCGCCCTCGAAGCGCGGGCGGTGCATGATGCTCGTCATGCGGACCACCGCCGTCGCCGTCGATACGTCTTGAGATCCTTGAACGAGCGACGACCGTGCTCGCCCATGCCGAGGTACGCGGCGCGGATCTCGTCGTCGACGAGCAGCTCCTGACCGGGACCCTCCCGCACGACCTGGCCATGCTCGAGCACGTAGCCGCGGTGTGCGATCGACAACGCGAGCATCGCGTTCTGCTCCACGAGGAGCACGCTCACACCCTCGGCAGCGATCGCCGCCACGATGTCGCGGATCTGCTGCTGGATGAGTGGTGCGAGGCCGAGCGACGGCTCGTCGAGCAGCAACAGACGCGGGGCCGCCATCAGCGCTCGACCCATCGCGAGCATCTGCTGCTCACCACCCGAGAGGTACCCGGCGACGTCGCGACGTCGCGCGGCCAGCACCGGGAACATGTCGAGCACATGCTGGTAGGTGTCCTTCACGTTCGCCCGGTCGCGGCGCGTGAACGCACCGGCGCGCAGGTTCTCGTCGACGGTGAGCTCGGCGAAGATCCGCCGCCCCTCCATCACCTGGGCGAGCCCACGCCGGACGATGTTCGGGGTGGCCAGTCCGGTGATCGAGCTGCCGTCGAGCTCGATCGTGCCGCGGACGATCCGACCGTTCTGGCCGGCCAGGAGTCCTGACACCGCCCGCAGGAGCGTGGTCTTGCCCGCGCCGTTGGCGCCGAGCAGCGCGACGACCTCGCCAACAGGCACGTCGAGGCTGACGCCGCGCAGCACGCGGATCGAGCTCCCGTACACCACCTCGAGGTTCTTGACCGCGAGCAGTGGCGTCCCCCCCAATTCGGGCGTCACGATCGGGCAGGCTACTGCCCAGTCTCGGCCCAATGGGCCGAGACCCCACTCCGCTGGTCGCCGTCGCAAGCGACGGCTCGTGCTCCAGCGGTCGGCAAAGCCGCCGCTTTCGCGGGAGAAGCCGTCAGAGACCGAGGAGCGCGTCGAGGCCCACGGTGAGCCCGGGGCGCTCACGCACCGCGCGGATCGCGAGGAGCACCCCCGGCATGAACGACGTGCGGTCGTACGAGTCGTGGCGGATCGTCAAGGACTGCCCGGCCGTGCCCAGCACGACCTCCTGGTGCGCGACGAGCCCGCGCAGCCGCACCGAGTGCACGCGGA
>JANOHN010000341.1:0-10156 GCA_031406505.1 Acidimicrobiia bacterium
TCGGCCACGCGGTTGGGGGCGGGTGGAAGCTCGCGTTCCTCTGCGACCTGATCGTGGCGGGAGAGTCGGCGATCTTCGCGTGCGCGGAGATGAAGGTGGGTCTCACCCCGTCGCCCACCCCCAGCCGTTAACTCGTCCAGATGCTCGGCAAGCACCGAGCGTTGGAGCTCTACCTCACCTCGAATCGCCTCACGGCCGACGAATGCCTTGGCCTGGGTCTCGTGAATCGCGTGGTGCCGGATGACCACTGCGTCGACGAGGCCCTTCGGATCGCCCGCGAGATCGCCGCCCTCCCGCCCGTCACCGTTGCCCTCACGAAGCGGCTGATCAGCCGCGCCGCGGCGCTCGACGATGACTACGACCTCGACCGGGCCTACGCGTCGTACCTTCGGACGGCAGAAGGCTCGGGCGGAATGCTCGAGCAGGCCAAGCGTGATCATCAGCGCGGTCGCACCACCGACGAAGGATCGGACTGACCGCGCTGGAACACATCGGCCCCTGAGCCGGCCGCGCGTTGACGCACCTTCATCGGGCGCGTTAGCCTAATCTCTGCGAATTGTTCGACGGGTTATCTCGTTGGGAGAGCGTGTGGAGTTCGACCTGCAGATCCTGGGCGGCGTCATCGTCGACGGCACCGGCGCGCCTCGCCGCAATGCGGATGTCGGGGTGAAGGACGGCCGGATCGCGTCGATCAGCAAGCCGGGCGAGCTCGAGGGCACCGCGGCCGAGACGATCGACGCCGACGGCCGGGTTGTCAGTCCGGGCTTCGTCGACCTGCACACCCACCTCGATGCGCAGGTCTTCTGGGACCCGTGGCTCACGCCCACGTGTCTGTACGGGGTCACCACCGTGATCGGCGGCAACTGCGGGTTCTCGGTCGCCCCGATCACCGATGTCGACGCCGAATACCTCGTCTCGATGTTCTCGCGCGTCGAAGGCATTCCCCTCGAGCCGCTCCAGCACAGCGTGCCGTGGACGTGGCGTTCCACGAAGGAGTACCTCGACGCGGTCGACGAGGCGCGACCCGCGCTCAACATGGGATTCCTGGCTGGCCACTCGACGATCCGACGCGCGGTGCTGGGCGAGGAAGCGACGACGCGTCAGGCGACCGACGACGAGATCGCCAAGATGGAAGCGCTCCTCAGCGACGCACTGGGAGGTGGAGCGCTCGGCTTCTCGTCATCGAGGACGACGACACACCACGACGGCAACGGCGACCCCGTGCCCTCGCGGCTCGCCGACGACAAGGAGCTCCTGGCGCTCTGCGAGGTGACGGGCCGCTTCGAGGGGACCCAGCTGTCCTGGATCCCGTGCGCGTTCACCGACTTCGAGGAAGAGCACGGGCGTCTGATGGCCGAGATGTCGCGGATCGCGCAGCGGCCGTTGAATTGGAACCTTCTGGTCGTCGACGAGCACACCGACCAGCGGTTGGCGATGAGCGACTACGCCGCGGCGCACGGCGGCCGCGTCCTCGCGCTGAACTATCCCGGTCTGATCCCGGTGCACTACACGTTCATGAGCAGCGTGTTCGATGCCATCCCCAACTGGTCGCACATCATGACCTTGGGCACCGAGGAGAAGCTGAAAGCCCTGCGAGACCCGAGCGTTCGCCGGCAGCTACGCGCCGGACTCGACAGCCCCGAAGGGCAGCTCCGGCCGATCGCGCACATCGAGGGTCACACGATCGAGGTGGGCTTCTCCACCGAGAGCAAGGCGCTCGAAGGTCGCACGCTCGGCGACGTCGCCGTCGAGCGCGGCGTCGATCCCCTCGACCTCCTCCTCGACCTGATGATCGCCGACAACCTCAAGACGGGGATGCTGCGGCCGCCGATCGGCGAAGACCCAGCTTTGTTGGAGATGCGGGAGTCGCTCTGGACGGATCCTCGGGTTCTCGTGGGCGGCTCCGACGCCGGCGCGCATCTCGACTTTCTCACCACATACAACTACGCGGCGAGGTACCTCGAGCTCACCCGCCAACAGGGCGAGGTGCCGCTCGAGCTGGCCGTGCACCGGCTCTCCGACGTGCCGGCTCGGCTCTACGGCCTGCGCGACCGAGGCCGGATCGCCGAAGGATGGTGGGCGGATCTCTGCCTCTTCGATGCCGACGACGTCGGCGAAGGCGCGCTGGGTTGGCGCTACGACCTGCCGGGCGGGTCCGGTCGGCTCTACAGCGAGCCCCGCGGCGTTCAGCACGTGATCGTCAACGGCGCCGAGGTCGTTCGGGATGGTCAGCCGCTCGAGGCCAGGCCGGGTCGAGTGCTGCGTTCGGGTGTCGACACCGAGACGGTGCTGCCATGAACGGGCGCGCGATCTCACGGCTGAGCGTGAGCCCGGCCCCGGTTCACGCGAAGTAGAGGCTCGCACGATGTATCTCGGCACGATGGCGGAGAAGCTCCCCGATCGCGAGGCGGTGGTCATCGGGGACGGCGAGGTCGTGGTGTCCTACGCGGAGCTCGACGCGAGATCCAACCAAGCTGCGCACGCGTTCCAGCACCTCGGACTGCAGGTCGGGGACACCGTCGCGGTGATGCTCGACAACTGCGTGGAGTTCTTCGACGTGTGGTGGGCCGCGATGCGCAGCGGGCTCTACTTCACCGCGATCAACTGGCATCTCACCGCACCCGAGGTGGAGTACCTCGTCGCTGACTCCGCGGCGCGCGCGGTCGTGTACAGCGGACGGCTGGGTGAGATCCTCGACGCGGCGGTGGCACCCGGATCGCCGACGCATCTGGTGGCGGTGGGCGACACGTCGGTCGAGCGCGCGCTCGACTACGACACCGTGCGGGAAGCGCAGCTGACGACCAACGTGAGCGACGAGACGGAAGGCTCCGCGCTGTTCTACTCATCGGGCACGACCGGTCGACCAAAGGGGATCAAGCGGCGACTTTCCGGTGCGGCACCGAACGAGCAGCGATCAAGGATGCTCTGGACCGCGCAGAGGTTCGGACTCGAAGAAGGCTGCCGCTACCTGTCCCCCGGTCCGCTGTACCACGCCGCGCCATCACTGTGGTCGAGCTCGGTGCACACGGTCGGTGGCACCGCCGTGATCATGCGGAAGTTCGACGCCGAGCAAGCGCTCATGCTGATCGACCATCAGCGGATCACCGACAGCCAGTGGGTGCCGACGATGTTGCACCGCATGCTCCGGCTGCCTCAAGAGGTCCGCGACCGGTACGACATCTCCTCGTTGCGCCAGGCCTGGACTGCGGCCGCGCCCATCTCGATCGAGCTGAAGCGGCAGATGATCGGGTGGTGGGGCGACTGCATGCTCGAGTACTACGCGTCGTCCGAAGGCGGTGGGACGATCATCACTGCCGCGGAATGCCTCGAACGTCCCGGATCGGTAGGACGTCATTACACCGGCGCCAAGATCCACATCCTCGATCCAGTCACCCGCGAAGAGATGCCTCAGGGCCAAGAGGGCATCGTCTACTTCACGACTGCACCGGGTGCGGAGTTCGAGTACCACAACGATCCCGTGAAGACGGCCGAGACGCACCATGGCGAGCTCTTCACCGCCGGCGACATCGGGTATCTCGATGCGGACGGCTACCTCTATCTCACTGATCGCCAGAGCAACATGATCATCTGCGGGGGCATGAACATCTACCCGCGGGAGATCGAGGAAGCGATCGGATCACACCCCGCCGTTGCCGACGTCGCGGCGTTCGGGATTCCCGACGAGGACCTGGGCGAGAAGGTGCATGCAGTGATCCAACCGCTCGACCAAGGCTGCGACGCCGACGCGCTCATCGAAGACGTGAAGGCGCACCTCGAGACTCGCCTGGCGCGACAGAAGATCCCGCGGTCATTCGAGGTGACTGCCCAGCTTCCTCGCGACGAGAACGGCAAGCTCTACAAGCGCCGGCTGCGCGACGCCCACCGCTGAGTCCTAGCCGGGGGGCGCTTCCTCGAGGATGATCGTCTTGACCTCGACGAACGCCTGCACACCCTCGCGGCCCCCCTCACGGCCGATTCCGGATTGCTTGAAGCCGCCGAAGGCGATGCCGAAGTCGGTGCGCCAGGCGTTGTGGCCGACTGTGCCGGCGCGCAGCTGCCGGGCGACGTCGCGAGCCCGGCCGGCGTCGTTGGTGAAGACGGAGGCGTTGAGGCCGTAGATCGTGTCGTTCGCGATTGCGATCGCGTGCTGCTCGTCGTCGGCCGGGATCACGCACAGCACCGGCCCGAAGATCTCCTCTTGGGCGATCGTGGAACTGCTCTCGACGTTGCCGAAGACTGTGGGTTCGACGAACCAGCCGCGCTCCAGATGCGAGGGCCGCCCACCCCCCGCCGCCAGGGTCGCGCCTTCCGCGATTCCCTTCGCGATGTAGCCCTCTACGCGATCGCGGTGCCGAGCGGTGGTCACTGGTCCCATCTCGGTTGCTGCGTCGAACGGGTCGCCAATACGGATCTTGGAGAAGATGCTCGCGATCGCGTCGACCATCTCGTCGTGGCGATCCCGGCTGACGACGACGCGGGTGAGCGACGAGCAGACCTGGCCCGTGAGCCGGCACTCCGCCCGAGCGATCATGTCTGCCGCGGCCCCGAGATCGGCGTCATCGAGGACGACCGCGGCGGACTTGCCGCCCAATTCGAGGGAGCACCGCGCGATGCGCTCGGCGCACAAAGCGGCGACGCGCCGACCAGCAGCAGTCGATGCGGTGATGGCGATCTTGTCCACGCGAGGATCGCGAACGAGGAGCTCGGACACCTCACGGTCCGCAGTCACGACGTTCAGCACGCCCGGCGGCAGCCCGATTGCCTCGGCGACCTCCGCCACCACGTACCCCTCACCCGGGGCCTCGGGTGACAGCTTGAGGACGACCGGGCACCCGGCGAGCAGCGCCGGCCCAGCCTTGTGGGTGAAGCCTCCGAGCGGACCGTTCCACGCGACGATCGCTCCCACCACGCCAACGGGCTCGCGCACCAGCAGCGCGAAGCCGCCACCGCGGCTGGGCTCCACCTGCTCCTCGAACGGGAACGTCTCGGCGAGCGCCGCGTACGACTCGAGACCGAACGCGGCCCGTTGTGGAGCTTGGAGTGCGTCCGGATACAAGATCCCGGACTGACGCGGGGAGATCTGAGCCAGATCCTCGGCTCGTTCTCGGAGACCCGCGGCGAGCGCGCGGAGATAGCCGGCTCGCTCGATGTGGCTGAGGCGTGGCCACGGACCATCGTCGAACGCCGCCCGGGCCGCCCCAACCGCTCGCGACATGTCAGCAGCATCAGCCTGAACGACCCGGAAGAAGAGCTCCTCGGTGGTCGGGTCGATCACGTCGATCATCGCGTCGGACGACGGCTCGACCCACTCGCCGCCGATGAAGAGGCGCTCTGGGGAGCGCAGCGGCAGTGCTGTCCTCATCTTCGGAGCGCTCATCCGCTACCTCTCTATCCTCTCTATTGGTGTCTCCGCACCACGGCCCTCGATCCGGGCCTCCCCGATCGCCCGTCCTTCGTCGTCGTGCGGGCCCAGCCGGTAATCCTTAATATAGACATCATGGTTGTGCCCTCTCGGGAGAGGGCACGGGAAGGATCAGCGCCATGCCCGGACCGCTTGACGGAGTGCGTGTGCTCGACATGAGCCAGATCGTCTCCGGTCCCTTCGCGGCCATGATCTTGGGAGATCTCGGCGCGGAGGTCATCAAGGCTGAGCCGATCGGCGTGGGCGACCCGATCCGCCTGAGCGACTTCCGTCGGGGCGGACTCCAGGCGCTGTACGTCAACATCAACCGCGGCAAGAGGCTCATCACGCTGAACGTGACCACCGACGAGGGTCGCGCCATCCTCCTCGACCTCGCGGCCGGAGCCGATGTGGTGATCCAGAACATGCGACCGGGAGTCGTCGACCGCCTTGGCATCGGCTACGAGGCATGCAAGGACCGGAACCCCCGAGTGATCTACTGCTCGATCAGCGGATACGGGACGACCGGCCCCTGGGCTCAGCGGCCGGTGCTCGATCCGGTCATCCAGGGCGTGACCGGCATCGTGGCTCGCCAGCAGAGTGAGGCCGTCCCCATCCCCGACCTCGTCCGTATGGTCGTCACGGACAAGTGGACGGCACAGATGGCCGCGCAGGCGATCACGGCCGCGTTGTTCAGGAGGGAGCGCAGCGGCGACGGCCAGCACATCGACCTCGCGATGCTCGACACCGCGATGTACCTCAGCTGGCCCGACCTGATGATGGACCACACCTTCGTCGGTGACGACGTCGACGGGGCCCTGCGGATCACCGACGTGTATCAGCTCACCGACTGCGCGGACGGGAAGCTCATCTACTTCACGGCTTCGAAAGCGCAGCGTTTCGGACTGTTTCGCGCGCTCGCGCGACCGGACCTCTGCGAAGATCCTCGCTTCGCCGCAGATCGCCTTCTCTCCGAGCACTTCGTGGAGCTCGGTGCGATCCTGCGCGACGAGTTCGCCAAGGTGAACCGCGACGACATCCTGGCTCGCCTCGTGGAGCACGAGGTTCCGTGCGGGCCGATCCTCGAGCCCGAAGAGGTCCTCGAGAACGAGCAGATCGTCGCGAATCAGATCATCGTGGAATGGGAGCATCCAACCGCAGGCCGGATACGCCAGCCCCGCCAGCCGGCCCACTTCTCCGGCACGCCAGTCGACTTCCGGCGGGAGTGCCCACTGCCGGGTGAGCACACCGAACCCATCCTCATGGAGCTCGGCCGTACGCCGGAGCAGATTGCCGCCCTGCGCGCGGCTGAAGTCATCACGTAGCCGATGACGACGTTCTTCGGCCCGCCCGCGGAAAGCGAGCATGGGATCGGTCCGCTCACCCTCGGCGGCTTGCTCGAGACCGTGGCTACCGAGCACGCGGGCCGCGATGCGGTCGTCTTCCACCGCGAGGAAGGCGTCACCCGCTGGACCTACGACGACCTGTTGGCTGAGTCACGCCGCGTCGCCCGGGCGCTCATCGCTCACGGTGTCGTGAAGGGCACACGGGTTGCGGTGCTCATGGGAAACCGACCCGAGTTCGTCTCGGCTGCCTTCGGCGTGGCCATGGCGGGCGGCGTGGTGGTGCCGATCAGCACCTTCATCGAGCCGCCGGAGCTCGACTACATCCTGCGGCACTCGGATGCCGCGGTGCTCCTCACGCAAGAACGTCTGCTGTCGCACGAGTACGTCGGTGCTCTCGCCACCTTGTGCCCGGAGCTGCTCGACGCAGCACCCGGCTCGCTCCGCAGCGCCCGCTTCCCGTTCCTTCGTGTCGTCTCCGCGATCGGTCTCCGCGAGCGGATGGGCGCGATCGTGTCGGCGGAGGCCCTCCTCGCCACGGCGGCCGACACCTCCGAGGAGCTGCTCGACGCCTGCATCAGCGAGGTCACCCCGGCCGACGACGCGGTCATCATCTACACGTCCGGAACCACCGCCCGACCCAAGGGTGTGCTGCACGCGCACCGTGCGCCGGCGCTGCAGAGCTGGCGGTTGGCGCAGCAGCTCTGCTTGGACCCCGACGTGCGGGTGTGGACCGCGTTCCCCTTCTTCTGGACCGCCGGCCTGACCATGGCCATGGGTGCCACCTTGGCCGCGGGTGGGTGCCTCGTGCTGCAAGAGCACTTCGACGCCGGCGAGACACTTCGGCTGCTCGAGGTCGAGCGCGTGACCACGCCGCTCGCGAAGGCACACCAGTTCGCGCAGCTCGAGGACCATCCCGATTGGCTGAACCGGGATCTCTCGGCACTGCGCCACGTCGAGGTGTTCACGAGCTTCGGGCGCCACCCAAGCGTGCATGTCGGCGACGTCTGGAGCAACCGCTCCGCTTACGGGCTGACCGAGACCATGTCGAACCTGGCGTCGGCGCCCGCAGACACGCCGACGGAGGTACGGACCGGCAACTACGGCTGGATACTTCCGGGCAACGCCATCCGTATCTTGGATCCCACCACCGGCGAACCGCTCGGGGTGGACGCCGAGGGCGAGATCACGGTCAAGGGACCCACGCTGGCCAAGGGCTACGTGAAGACGCCGGTCGAGGAAGTCTTCGACGGCGACGGCTACTTCCACACTGGCGACTCAGGCTTCATCGACGAACAGGGCCGACTCCACTTCACCGGGCGGGCCTCGCAGATGATCAAGACCGGCGGGGCGAACGTCTCGCCGATCGAGATCGAACAGGAGCTGCTCCGCCATCCGCAGATCCGCATGGCCTGGGTCGTGGGCGTCCCCGATCCAGTGCGTGACGAGGTCGTTGTGGCTTGCGTCGTACCCCACGCCGACGTAGCGCTCGAGGAGGATGACATCAGCACGTTCCTTCGTGGCCGGATCGCCTCCTACAAGATCCCGCGCCGGGCGTTCTTCTTCGCCGAAGCGGACTTGGCCATGACGGGCAACAACGCCAAGCCTCAAGCCGACGTGTTGCGCAAGCTCGTCGCCGAGCGCATGGCGCAGTCCGCGTAGGGCAAGCTGGCGAGGGAATCGCTCACAGCGCCGTCGCGTCGCCGAGGATGGCTGTCGCCTGGCTCGAGAGCTGCCCGCCATTGCCGTGCGCGATCGCGACGTGCACGTCGGGCTGCTGACGGTCGCCCGCCGTACCCCGGAGCTGGTGGACCGCCTCGATGATCGTGAAGATGCCGTACATGCCGGGATGGCAGTAGGACAATCCACCACCGTTGGTGTTGACGGGAAGCACTCCCCCGGGCGCGATCCGACCATCGGACACGAAGTCGCCACCTTCGCCCTTCGCGCAGAAGCCCAAGTCCTCGAGGAAGAGGACGGCGTTGATCGTGAAGGCGTCGTACAGCTGGACGACGTCAACATCGGCGGGGCCCACCTTCGCCATCTCGTACGCGCGTGCTGCCGAATCGGTGGTCGCGGTGGTCGTCAAGTCGGCCATCGCCGAGATCCACTTGTGAGAGTGGGCCTCGCCCGCGCCGAGGACGTAGCCAGGAGGGTGGGGATGATCCTCGGCTCGGTCGCGGCGGACCATCACCACTGCCCCACCGCCATCGGTCACGAGGCAGCAGTCCAGCGAGCCGAACGGCGTCGAGATCATGGGCTGGGCGAGCACGTCGGCGATCGTGATCGGATCGCGCTTGAACGCAACCGGATTGAGCTGCGCCCATGCCCGTGCGGCGACGGCGACTTCGGCCAGCTGCTCGCGCGTCGTGCCGAACTCGTGCATGTGACGCATGGCCGCGAGCGCGTAGCCACTGACGGGATTGCGGGGACGATAGACCGCCTCGTAGTTGGGTTTCTCAGGCGCGGCGCCCCGAAGTCGTCCGGTCTTGCTGTCCGAGCGCGAGGTGGAGCCGTAGGCAATGAGCGCCACATCGCACGCACCGGAAGCAAGCGCGAGCGCGGCGTGGTGGAGGTAGGAGACGAACGCGCTGCCGCCGATCATGGTGTTGTCGCTGTACCGGGGTCGGATCCCGAGGTACTCGCCGAGATTGAGTGTGGACATGAGATGCCCGGACAAAGTGCCAAACAGCCCGTCGACGTCGCGGGTCGTGAGTCCCGCGTCGGCCAGCGCTCGCACCACGGCCTGACCGGCCAGCTCGATCGCGGGCCGATCGCCGCCGACCTCACCGAGGTCGGACTCGGCCACACCCACGACCGCGGTCTTGCCGCGCAGATCCGCGCTCATGACGACGAGGGGCTGAAGACGACCCGCACGGTCTGACCCAGCGCGTCGTCCTCGACCGGCTCGAACCGAGCGGTCACTCGCATCCCGATCCCCACGTCCTCCGCCGCGATGTCGACGACCGAGCTCATCATCCGGAATCCCTCGTCGAGATCGACGAGGCACACCGAGTACGAGTCTGCGCCCCGCTGGGTCACCGCGGTGTTCGAGTACACGGTGCCGAGCCCGCCGCTCACCTCGACGCGCAGCGCGGTGCCGCCACAGTGGTTGCACAGCACACGCGGAGCGAAGACCGCACCACCGCATTCGTCGCAGCGCTGGTAGCGGAGCTCCTCGTGCTCGAGCCCGTCGAGATAGGTCGCGTGAGGTGCCAGATTCTCGGCCGGATCGTCGCTCATCTCACCGACCGCGGAACGTCGGCGGGCGCTTCTCGACGAACGCCGCCGTGGCCTCCTGGTGATCATCGCTGAGGCGTGTGAGCCCCTCGAGCAGGAGCGACGTGTCGAACATGAGGTTGGCGCGCTCGCGGATCGCCTGGTTGACCGCCATCTTCGTCCACTTGATGGC
>JANOHN010000351.1:0-13147 GCA_031406505.1 Acidimicrobiia bacterium
ATCGAGGCGCTCGACACTGTCGCCATCCTCGAAGACCGTCTCGGGGTCTGAACACAACCTGTTTCGGGCGTTCGGGGCGCGGGGTCAGCGCTGCGCAGGCTAGAACGGTCGTCGATGGCGGTGACGCTCGAGCACATCGACCTGTACAACCCCGACGGCTACGTCGACGCGCCGCCGCACGAGGTGTTCGCGTACCTGCGGCGCGAGCGCCCGGTGTACCGCCAGGAGATGCCGGATGGCTCGTGGTACTGGGCGGTCCTGAAGCACGCCGATGTGGTCGACGTGTCGCGCAACCCGATGCTGTTCTCGGCCGAGGTTGGCGGCGTCGTGCTCGAGGATCAGCCCCCCGAGCAGCTCGAGCAGACGAAGAACATGCTCCTGATGATGGACCCGCCGCGCCACAGCGAGCTGCGCAAGAACGTGTACCCGCATTTCCGACCGCGCCAGATCAACTTGCTCGAAGGGCGCATCCGTGTGATCTGCCGACGGTTGGTCGAGCGCGGCGTCGAGGCCGGCGACGTGGAGTTCGTGCACGATCTCGCCGCGCTGGTCCCGTCGGAGGTGTTCGGCGAGATGATGGGCATCCCGCCCGAGGATCGTCCGCAGATCAATCGGTGGGCCGAGATGATGACGGGCGGTCAGGACCCCGACGTCAATCCCGCCGCGGCCGAAGAAGGGGGTTACGCCGCGACGAGCGGGAACGACGGCTCGGTGAACATGGCCGTGTACGGCATGGAGTTCGCCAAGGCGCGGCGCGGTCGCAACGGCGACGACCTCGGCGATCTGCTGCTCGCGACCGAGGTGAACGGTCAGCCGATGACCGATCTGGAGTTCGGGTACTTCTTCGTACAGCTCGTGACCGCCGGCAACGACACGACGCGCACGATGATCTCGTCGGGGTTGCTCGCCCTGCTCGAGCACCCCGAGCAGCTCGCGCGACTGCGCGCGGATCGCTCGCTCGTGCCGTCGGCGCTCGAGGAGATCCTGCGATACTCCAACCCGCTCCACTACTTCCGCCGCACCGCCACGGCCGACGCCACGGTGCGCGATCAGGAGATCAAGGCGGGCGAGAAGCTCGCGATGATCTATACGTCGGCGAACCGCGACGAGGACGTGTTCGACGCCCCGAACGACTTCGACATCGGGCGCACGCCGAACCCGCAGCTGTCGTTCGGCATCGGCGAGCACTATTGCCTCGGTGTGCACCTCGCCCGGCTCGAAGGGCGCATCTGGCTCGAGGAGCTGCTCGCCAGCGGTGCGACCGTCGAGCTCGCCGGTGAGCCCCGTCGCCAACGGTCCAATCTCAACAACGCGTTGAAGGCGTTGCCCGTCCAGATGCACTTGTGAGGGCGGAGCACTTGTGAGGGTGGAGCACGCGTGAGGGCCGAGCGCCCGTGACCGAGCCGGTCGACGTGGTGGTGCTCGGCTTGGGCGTCGGCGGCGAGCGGGTCGCCGGGAAGCTTGCCGAAGCAGGGCTGTCCGTCGTCGGGATCGAGTCGGAGCTCGTCGGTGGCGAGTGCCCGTACTGGGGCTGCATCCCCAGCAAGATGATCGTGCGTGCCGCCAACCTGATCGCCGAGGCGCGGCGCATCCCAGGTATCGCGGGAACGAGCACCGTCACCCCCGATTGGGCACCCGTCGCGCAACGCATCCGCGCCGAAGCCACCGACGACTGGGACGACCGAGTTGCCGTCGAGCGCTTCGAAGGGCAAGGCGGGCGCTTCGTGCGCGGCGCGGGCACGTTCGAGGCGCCGAACATCGTGTCGGTCGACGGTAACCAGTTCGAAGCGTCGCGTGCCGTGGTGATCTCGACGGGAAGCTCCGCAATCATCCCCGGCATTCCCGGCCTCGGCGACGTGGAGTACTGGACGAACCGTGACGCGGTTGCGGTTGAGCAGCTGCCCGCGTCGCTCATCGTGCTCGGTGGGGGGGCGATTGGGCTCGAGCTCGCGCAAGCGTTCGCGCGGTTCGGCGTGCAGGTGGTGGTGGTGGAGGGTGAGCATCGACTGCTCGCACGCGAAGAGCCCGAGGTCTGCGACCTGTTGCACGAGGTGTTGGCCAGAGAAGGGCTGGAGCTGCGCACCGGTGTCGCGGCCGAATCCGTCCGTAAATCGGGCGCCGACATCGTGCTCGCGTTGTCAGACGGTTCCGAAGTGAGCGGTGAGCGACTGTTGGTCGCCACCGGCCGAGGCGCCAACGTGAGTGGGATCAACATCGGGCGGGCCGGGCTCGACGAGTCGGCGCGCTTCGTGAAGGTGGACGGTCGAATGCGTGCCTCTTCCACGTCGGAAGGCCCGGGCATCTGGGCCGTCGGCGACATCACCGGCGAAGGGATGTTCACGCACGTCGGCACGTATCAGGCCGACATCGCGATTGCCGACATCCTCGGCGAGGCCCCGGAGCCCGCCGACTACCACGCGCTCCCGCGGGTCACGTTCACCGATCCCGAAGTGGGATCGGTGGGGATGAGCGAGGAGACCGCGCGTGCCGAGGGGATCAACGTGCGCACCGGGCTGGCCCAGGTGTCGTCGTCGGCGCGGGGCTGGATCCACAAGATCGGCAACGAGGGCGTGATCAAGCTCGTCGAGGACGCCGACCGCGGCGTGCTCGTGGGCGCGACGTCGGCCGGGCCGTGGGGTGGCGAGGTGCTCGGGATGCTCGCGCTCGCCGTGCAGGCCAGGATCCCGACGGACGACCTGCGGCACATGATCTACGCCTACCCCACGTTCCATCGAGGCATCCAGGACGCCCTGTCGGACTTGGCCTAGCGCGGGCCGGCTTGGGAGCAGGCTGTCCGGTGGCGAGTAGATTGAAGGTTGTTCGGCTGCTCTGGACCCGGGCGGCGCCTTGCTACGAAGGAGCGCCCCGTTGAGTGTCCCAGCCGAAGCGAGCCCGCACTTCTCGGTGACCGCGGAACGAATCGACGGGCGAGTCGTGCTCCATGTCGTCGGCGAGATCGACATCGCGACGTGTGAGCGGCTGCGAGACGCGATCGAACCGCATCTCGGTCCCCAGCAGACGATGGTGCTCGACCTCTCTGCCGTCGAGTTCATGGACTCGTCGTGCCTCCACGTCCTCGAGCACGCGCAGAGCGCGCTGACCGCCGATGGCGGGTCGCTCTTCCTGCGCAACCCTTCACAGGCCGCGCAGCGACTCCTCACCGCAGCCGGGGCGCAGCACCTCCTCGACGCGGTCGAGCAAGACGCATAGCGCGCTAGCCGAGCGCGCCGGACTCCTTGAGCGCGTTCATCCGCGCGTCGTCGTAGCCGAGCACGCGGGTAAGCACGTCGTCGGTGTGCTCGCCGACGGTGGGCGCGTGCTCGGGGACAGGCTGCTCGTCATCGAGCACGTTGATCGGGATCGGGAGCTCGTCGGCACCGAGGCGCTCCTTGGAGATCCACGGCAGCCGCGCCTGGAACTGCGGATCGTCAGCGATGGTCTTCGGTGTGTTCACCGGGGCGATCGGTGTGTTCACCTCGTTCGAGAACGCGATCCAGTCTCGTGTACTCCTGGTCTTGAAGATGTCGCGGAGCACGGCCTGGAGCGCCTTGTTGTTGCGCGCGTGGTCGGCGTATTGCTCGCCGGGCCACTGCTCGAAGAGATCGATGCGGTCGATCCCTCGGCAGAAGTTCTCCCAGAACGCGCGTTCCGACGCCATGAACAGCAGGTGGCCGTCGGCCGTCTCGTAGATCTGGTACCGCACGCCTTCGCGCATGCCCGCGGTGCCCGGCGCACGGCGCTCGAAGTTGTCGGTCGGGTTGCCGGTGACCTCAGACTCGGGGCGTTCGTACGCGCGCCACGTCTCGCTGCGGTACCAGTCCATGTACGCCGCGGCGTCGGACTGCGCGATCTCCATGCGGCAACCGGTGCCCGACGCTCGAGCCCGCACGATGCCCGCAAGGATGCCGAACGCGCCGAAGAGTGGTCCGGCGTGGATGCCCATCGACGCGTGGGTCGGCATGTAGCAGAAGCCGTCCTCGTCGTACTCGGGCTCGACGAGCCCGGCCCACGTGTCGTATGCGATGCCGTGACTCGGCATGTCCTTGTACGGGCCGGTCATGCCGTACCCCGAGATCGTGCAGAACACGATGCGAGGGTTCACCTCACGCAAGCGCTCGTAGCCAAGGCCGCGCTTCGCGAGCGCGCCCGGCCGCATCGCTTCGACGACGGCGTCGGCGTTGCGCACCAGGTCGAGGTACACCTCGACGCCCTCGGGTGTGCGCAGGTCGAGCACGACACTGCGCTTCCCGCGGTTGATGTGGAGGTGCATGAGGGACACGCCTTCCACGATCGGCCACGTCATCTGACGCACGTAGTCGCCTTGCGGCGGCTCCACCTTGATCACCTCGGCACCAAGGTCAGCCAGGTGCATCGAGATAGCGGCCGGTCCGAGCAGCGAGCTCTCGATGATCCGAACGCCCCCCAGCAGTCCAGTCATGGGCGTGTTCTCCCGAAGCTTGGGCTAGGGAAGGCTGGTCACGGGCGGGGGCGGAGGCGGTTTGACGCCGAGCTTCATGTCCATGCCCGGGTGCAACGTGCAGACGATCTTGTACTTGCCCGGTTCGAGCAGCACCTTGGAGAACTTGCCGCTCGCCTGCTTCTTGGACACGAACTTCTGCGGGCCCTTCGTCGCCTTGACGTCATGGATGGCGGTGCCGATCCACTGCCACGTGACTTTGTCGCCCACGGTGATCGTGACGGACTTGGGCTTGAAGTAGTTGTCGCCAACCTTCACCTTGACGGTTGTCACCAGCTCTTGCGTCGGCGCCTCGGTGTCGATCGCGGCGCGGGCGGGCAAGATCGTGACCACGGCCAGTAGCTGGGCGATCGCCACGGCGAGCCACGCGGAGATCGAGATCCTGCGCAACGTGTGCACCCGCAACCTCCGATGAGTGAGAAGTCCCCGCGCGACGGTACCGAGCGCGTCTGGCCATTCACCAACCAGGGCAGCCCCGGGCGGGTACCGTCAAGCCGTGGCTGACGTGGAGAGCGCCGCAGCCGTCGCCGCGACGGCCGGCCACCGCCCACCGTGGGGGCGGATCATCCTGCTGGCGGTCACCGCCATCTGCCTCTACATCTTCGCCCCGAGCCTGGCCGAGGTGTTCGAAGCCTGGGACCGGCTCGGAGAGGTCCATCCGCTCGCGGTCGGGGCGGTGCTGTTGCTCGAAGCCGCGAGCTTTGTTTGTGTGTGGCACCTTCAGCGGATCGCGCTCGGCACCACGCAGTGGTTCTCCATCGCCACAACGCAGCTTGCCGGGAACGCGTTCAACCGCATCACTCCCGGCGGTGGCGCGACCGGCACCGCGCTGCAGGCACGGATGCTGACCGATGCCGGCTTCCCTGCGGCGAAAGCGGCGACTGCGCTCACCGTGCAGTCGCTGCTCATCACGGGCGCCGTGGCGGTGATGCCCATCTTGTCGCTCCCCGCGATTGTGATCGCCGGGATCGACGTGCCGGGTGGTCTGGCTGAAGGCGCGTGGTTCGGGGCCGGCCTGTTCGCCACGATGCTGGCCGTCGGCGGGCTGTTGCTCGGCTCTCGACAGTTCGCGTGTCGTCTCGGCCAGGTCATCGAGGCCGTCGCCAACAAGTTCCCGCGTGACACGCCGCTGAAAGGCCTCGGTGAGCGCATCGTGAACGAGCGCGACGAGATCCGCCACACGATGGGTGAGCAATGGCCGGCCGCGCTCGGCGCGGCCGTTGGGCGGTGGGCATTCGAGTACTTCGCACTCCTCGTCACGCTCTACGCGATCGGCGCCAACCCCGATCCGTGGCTCGTGCTGCTCGCCTTTGTCTTCGCGTGCGTGCTCGGAATGATCCCCTTCACCCCAGGTGGGCTTGGGTTCGTCGAGGCCGGTCTCACCGGTGCGCTCGCGCTCGCCGGTGTGAGCGCGGAGGAGGCAGTCCTCGCGACGCTCGTGTTCCGGCTCGTATCGTTCTGGCTCCCGCTCCCGTTCGGCGCGGCGGCCGCCTACGCGTATCGGCGCCGGTATCCGAGCAAGCGCGCGGTTGGACGGCGGACTGCGAGGGCCTGAGTTCCGGGTTACTGCGTTCGGAGACTGGCCTCGACCGCGGCGCTGAAGTCGATCACGGGGTCACCCGACACCTCCACCACCACGTGTCGCAACCGGCCCGTGAACTTGCCTGGTGGCCGGTAGCGCGTGGTGATGGCCGAACCAGTGTCCTCGGCGCAGGTGAGCCCGGCGTCGGTGATCGAGAACCGCACCGGGGTGAAGCGCTTGATGTGTCCCTCGGCCACCGTCGTGCCGTTGATCGTGAGCCGCGCCGTACCGCCCTGGAATCGACCTTCCGACTCGAACGCGAAGCCGAGCTCGCACGGGCCATCGGGTACCAGTTGCTCTGAAGCGAGATGATCCTCGGACCGGCCGAGGAAGTTGTGCACGTACTGAAGGTGGCCGTCGGCGACGAACAAGCTGTAGCCGCCCAAGATCGAGCCCATGGCGAGCAGTGCGCCCTCACCCGGTTCGAGAACCGTCGCCGTGATCGTGTGCGAGCGCCCCTTCACGTCGACCGCGAGCTCCTCGGGGACGCGTGAACCACCGGGTCGGTACACATACCGGCTTCGCTCCGGAATGCCGGTGGGTGGCGGATCCATCATCGCGACGGCGGGTCGGTTGTCGAGCGGGAGCACCTGGTACTTCTCCGCTTCGGTCCACCACAGGTCGACGAGTTCCTGGAGCTTCTCGGGCTGCTCGGCCGCGAGGTCGTGACACTCCGAGAAGTCCTCGGCCACGTGATACAGCTCCCACACGTCTTGCTCAAAGGGAAGGTTGGGATCGTCTTCCGGCTGGTACGTCGCGCTCAGCGGCTTGAACACGACCGCCTTCCACCCGCCGTGGTGAATCGCCCGCGAGCCGAGCATCTCGAAGTACTGCGTGGTCCGTGTCGGCGCAGCCGCGTCAGAAAAGGTGGACACGATGCTCGCGCCCTCGTGCGGCTTCTGCGCAACGCCGCCGATCGACGTGGGAGGCTGGATCCCGCACACGTCGAGGATCGTGGGGGTGATGTCGATCGCGTGCACGAACTGACGCCGGACCTCACCGTGCGCTGCGACGCCCGCGGGCCAGTGCACGATGCACGGATCGGCGATGCCACCCTCGTGCGTCTCGCGCTTCCACCGGCGCAGCGGCGTGTTGCCGGCCATCGTCCAGCCCCACGGGTAGTTGTTGTGCATCGTGGGCCCACCCAGCTCGTCGATGCGCGCCACCATCTCCTTCACGCCGGCTTGAGCCATGTTCCACATGCGGGCATCGTTGATCGAGCCGTTGACGCCGCCTTCGGAGCTCGCGCCGTTGTCGGACACCAGGATCACGAGCGTGTTGTCGAGCTCGTCGAGCTCTTGATCCACGAAGTCGATCACCCGGCCGATCTGGGCATCGGCGTGCGTGAGGAACGCGGCGAAGCACTCCATGAAGCGCGCCGCGAGGCGCCGCTCGTCGGGCGACAACGAGTCCCACGCGGGCACCCACGGCGGCCGCGGCGACAGCTCCGTCCCTTCCGGCACAACACCGGCAGCCACCTGGCGGGCGAACGTTGCCTCGCGCCACACGTCCCACCCCGCATCGAAATGGCCGCGATAAGCGTCGATGTGCTCCTGGGGAGCCTGGTGCGGCGAGTGGCAGGCGCCGGTCGCGAAGTACTGGAAGAACGGCTTCTCGGGGTCGACGGCGCGGAGGTCGGTGAGGAACTCGATCGCGTGATCGGCGAGATCCTCGGTCAGGTGGTATCCGTCTTCGTAGGTGCCGGGAGCCTCAACAAAGTGGTTGTCGTGCGCGAGCGCGGGTGAGAACTGGTGGGTCTCGCCGCCGAAGAACCCGTACCAGCGCTCGAAGCCTCGACCGAGCGGCCACCGCGCCCGCGACGCGCCGAGATGCGCCTCCTCGTGCGGCGTGAGGTGCCACTTCCCACACGCGTACGCGGCGTACCCGGCGTCGCGCAGGATCTCGGGCAAGAAGCCACACGACTTGGGGATCCGCCCGGAGTACCCAGGGAATCCCCTGGCCAAGTCGGTGATCCGACCCATCCCCACCGAGTGGTGATTGCGGCCGGTCATGAGGCACGCGCGGGTGGGGGAGCACAGCGCGGTGGTGTGGAAGTTCGTGTAGCGCAGCCCGCCCGCGGCGAGTTTGTCGAAATTGGGAGTGTGGAGATCGGAGCCGAAGCACCCGAGCTGGGCGAAGCCGGTGTCGTCGAGGACGAACAGCATCACGTTCGGTGATCCCGACGGCGGCCGCGGCTCGTCGGGCCAGTGCGCCTCCGAGTCGCGCCAGTCCCGGCCCACCTTTCCTCGGAAGTCCGATGGCTCCAAGCGTCTACTCCAAGTCCCACGCGCAGTGCAGCGAGTCGGGATGCCGCAGCACGCCGCCACGAGGTTCTGATCCCTCGGGATCTGACAAGCGAAGCCCGGGGAGACGCTCGAGCACGACGGTGAGCGCAGTGAGCAGCTCGCGGCGGGCGAGATGCGAGCCGGGGCAGAACTTGGGTCCAAAACCAAAGGTCAAGATGTCGCCGGGCTCGCGCTCCGGGTCGAACGTGTCGGGATCCGTTCCTTCCCCGAAGATCCTTGGATCACGGTTGGCCGACGCGAGTCCGAACAGCATGATCGTGCCCGCCGGGATGTTCGTGCCCGCGAACCGAGCGTCCTTCGATGCAAGTCGGGGGAGTGTCGGAAGTGGGCCCTCCCAGCGCAGCAGCTCGTGGACGATGCCGGCACGCAGCGCTTCCTCTTCCCGTGCGCGATCCAGGAGCTCTGGCCGTTCCAGCAGCGTCCAGAGCATGTTGGCCATCGCGTGCGAGGTCGTGGTGGCACCCACTGCGAACAGCAGTCGGATGGTGGCGCAGATCTCGTCGTCGGTCAGCTTCTCGCCGCCGATCTCGGTCGACGCGAGCTCCGAGACGAGATCGTCGCCCGGCTTCTCGCGCCGCTCTTCCAGGAGTGGACCGAGCGACACGGAGAACTCGTTGGCCGCCTCGACCGCGCCATCCGGGTTGCTCGGGTAGCTGAGCATGAGGTCGGCCCATTCGCGCATCTGCTGATCGGCGCGCCGGGGCACACCGAGCTTGCGAGTGATCGCGGCGAAAGGCAGCACGGTCGTGAGCTCCGACACCAGATCGGCGTGGCCCCAGTAGGCGAACTGATCCACCACCTCGTTCGCGAGGGGCACCAACGCTTCTTCGTCGAAGCGCGTGACGGCCTTCGACCGGAATGCCGGCGTGGCCAGCTTGCGGTGCAGGTCGTGCTCCCGCCCGTTCATGCTGATGAACGTGCGCCCGACCACCGGCTCGATCGCCGTCTCGTAGAAGTCGCCGCCCGGGAACTTCTGGTCGTCGCGGAACGCCTCGTGCACATCCTCGAAGCGGGTGATGAGCACCGCGTCGGCGCCGTGGAAGCGGACGGGCGCGACCCGCTGACTCTCGCGCAGCGACGAGAGCAGCTCGTGCAGCTCGTTCCCAGGGAACGGATCGGTGCCCAGGTCTGGGTTGGAGCTGGAGGTGCTCATGCGATCACCGTGTTCATGCGATCACGCCGGACGTTCGAAGCTTTGCCAAGTCCGCGTCATCGAGGCCGAGGTCTTCGCGCAGCACCTCTTCGGTGTGCTCGCCGATCCACGGCACCCGGATGTCGGGGCCGTCGGCAACCTTCGACATCTTCACCGGGTTGCCCGGGATCAAGACCGGGTCGAGCACCTCACCGGGGGAAGCATCGGTCCGATCGAGCTCCACGAGCATTCGGTGCGACTGCACGTGCTCATCGGCGATCACGTCCGGCGTGGAGAAGCACGGCCCGGCGGCGAGCCCGGCGTCGCTGAGCGCGGAGCACGCCTCGAGCTTCGTCATCCCGGCGGCCCACGCGTCGACGGCCGGGCGGATCACGGTGTCGAGGTGCTCCACCCATCCGGCGCGCGTCGCGAACCGCTCGTCGTCGAGCCACTCGGGACGGCCAACGAGCTCGGCCAGGCGCTTGAACTGGTGCTCACGCCCGACTTGGAGGATGAACCAGCCGTCGGACGCCTCGAACCCGTCCATGATCAGGTTGGGCTTCTGCTCGCGCAGCCCCATCGACCAGTAGTTCGTGATGAGGTCGGTCATCGCCACCATCGAGTCGAGCATCGCCACATCCACGTACTGGCCCTCGACCAGCCCACCCTCGCCCGTCATGTCGCGGTGCCGGAGCGCGGCGAGCACACCGATGACACCGAACAGGCTGGTGCTGATGTCGCCGAGCGCGCCGGCGGGCGCGGGTGACGGCGGCTGGCCGGGGAGGCGCTTGTACTCGTAGAGGCCGGACATCGCCTCGACGACCGGCGCGTACGCGGGCCAGCCGTCGTACGGCGTTGGCGCATTTCCGAACCCTGAGATGGACAAGTACACAACCCTGGGAGCGACAGCCGCGACGTCGGCGTACCCCAGTCCCAGGCGATCCATCGTGCCGCCCTTGAAGTTCTCGGCCACGACGTCGAAGTTCTTGCACAGCTCCAGGAACAGCGCCTTGCCGTCAGGATGCTTCAAGTCGATGCCGACGCTGCGCTTGTTGAGGTTGTTGCGCAGGAACGTCGCGCCCGCGGGGTGTCCGGTGGGGTCGGTCATGGCGGGCAGCGCGCCGCGGCCCGACTCGCCTTCGGTCGGGTGCTCAACCTTCACCACGTCGGCTCCCAATCGAGCCAGGAGCTGCGTACCGAACGGCAGGGCCTGCATCTGCTCGGCCGCGAGGATCCGCACCCCGTCGAGCGGCTTGCCGAACTTGGCCGCGTCGGGATTGCGAACCTCGTCCAGCTTCATGCAGGCATCGTATGGCGCGCTAGCCGCCCATCTCTTCTGCCATGGCCTTGGCGGCGCGCTTCTCCATCTCCTCGGGGGAGACGTCCTCGATGTGGGTGGCGACGTTCCACTTGTGGCCGAAGGGGTCCTCGAAGGTCCCCATGCGGTCGCCGTAGAACTTGTCGGTGATCGGGTCGAGCTCGGTGGCGCCCTGGCTCAGCGCCTTCGCGAACACCGCGTCGACGTCGGCGAGATACACGACGATGCTCGTCGGGGTGCCGCCGACCGACTTCGGGCCTCGTGCTCCCATGTCGGGGAACTCGTCGGCGAGCATGATCACCGAGGCGCCGATCTTCAGCTCGGCGTGGCCGACCTTGCCGTCGGGACCTCCCATGCGCACGGTCTCGGTCGCGCCCAGGACTTCCGTGTAGAAGTCGATCGCCTTCGCCGCGCCATCAACGATCAGATACGGGATGACGGCCGGATACCCGTCAGGGATGGGCTTCACTGCCATGGCTGCGTGCTCCAAGTCTTGGGCTGGGCTGGATCCGAACGTGTGTTCGGGACCCTATCCGGAGCCCATCAGCCGTGCAAGTGAGGGCTAGGCCCGAGCGAGGTGAAGCGCCGAGAAGAGCCTGGCAAAGAACCGGGGCCGCGCCCCGATCACGAGCCCCGCGCCCACGAACGTGAGACCGAGGCCGCCGAGCATGAGCTGTCCGAGCAACGTCGAACCGGTGGCCGGCAAGATGCCCGCGCCCGCCGACGCAACCGTGGCTTGCGCGGGCAGGAGGTACGCGAAGTTCTGGTTCACGTTGGCCTCGCCGACCGCGAGCGAGAGCGTCGACGTGCTGTCGCTGGCGCCGTCGGGATCGACGGTGTTGGTGGAGCCCGTTGGCAGGGTGGCCGTGAGCACGTTCACACGGAAGTTGCCGGCCGGCAGGTTGCCGACGGTGTAGTCGCCGTTGCCGTCGGTCACCGCCGAGAAGGTGTGGTCGTCGGCGTTGCCGAACACGCCGTCGGGTCCGGCCCAGATCACGTCGACCCCGACGCCCGCGAGCGCTTCACCCAGGTCGTAGATGCCGTTGTCGTTGTCGTCGCGCCACACGAGATAGCCGATCGACGCGGTCCCGAGGAAGCCGAAGTCCTGGTTCAAGTCGGTCGCGCCGGCTCCGACCGTCACCTCACTGATGCCGTCGTTGCCACCGTCGGGGTCGATGTAGTTGACGATGCCCGGTGGCAGCGTCGAGAGGTCGATGGTCACCCGCAGGAGCCCGGCCGGCATGCCCGCGACGCTCCACACCCCGTCGGCGTTGCTGGTGGCCGAGTACGAGACGTCGTCGCCGTTGCCGAGCACGCCGTCGAAGCCGGACCACAGCACGTCGACGTCGACGTCCGCAATGCCCTCATTGTCGGGGGGAGTGGTGTTCGCCATGCCGTCGCCGTTGAAGTCGAGGAACAGCGTGTCACCGACGGTCGCGGTTCCCGTGTAGCCGAAGTCCACGTCCGTCTTGATCTCGCCTGCGGCCAGCGTGATGTCGGCAGTGTCGGCCGAGGCCACACCGTCGGGATCGGCGGTGGGATCGTCGAGCCCAGCCGGCAAGGTCGACGGGTCGATGGTGACGCGGTACGCACCGGGGCCGAGGTCAATGATCGTCCAGTTGCCCGAGGCGTCGGTGGTGACGGTGGGGAGCGTCACGTCGTCGCCGTCACCGAGCGTGCCGTTGGCACCGGCGAAGATCACGATCACGTCGACACCCGCGATGCCCTGGTCTGCGGCATCCTGCGTGCCGTCGCCGTTGATGTCGAAGTACACGGTGTCGCCGATCGACCCACCGGTCGTGGTGACGTCGTCGCTCGCCTGGTCGTCCTCGAGCGGGTCGGAGTTGCCCGGCGTCGAGTCGGGGTCGGGCGCACCCGACGCACTGATCTCGGCGGTGTTGGTGATCGTGCCCGGTGCCGTGATGGCCGCGGTGATGCTGAGGGTCTCAGATCCGCCGGAGGCGATGGCAGGGATTGACCAGATGCCGGTGCCCGGAACGTAGGTGCCCTGGGACGCGATGTGCGACACGTAGCTCATGCCCGCGGGCAGCAGATCATCGACCTGCACGCTGTTCGCGGGGTCGGGCCCGCCGTTCGTGACGGTGATGTCGAACACCGCGTTGTTCCCCACGAACTGCGGTCCGGCCGTCTCGGTCTTGGTCAGGGACAGATCGGCCAACAGCGTGATCGTCACGGCCGCCTCGTCGTCCTGGTTGGGCGGCGTGCCCGGGCCGAGGGGATCCTCGGCGGGCTGCGAGTCGGGGTCGTTCTCCACGACCGCGCTCACCTCGGCGAAGTTCGTCGCCGGGAACGTGGTCGGGTCGATGACGTA
>JANOHN010000007.1:0-21060 GCA_031406505.1 Acidimicrobiia bacterium
CGGGCGTGATCGCCGACAACGACAGCCCGGGCGCTGCTGGGCCAGCCGGGGGCGCATCGAGAACTGCGGGTGGTAGCCCGATCTCGGGTGAACAGATTGGGATCCGCCTGCTCGAACGCGGAGTCGGGAAGACCAGCGCAAAGCTCGACAAGAAGGAAGATCTCGGTGAGCGCGCCGCGGAGTACGACACGTCAGCCGATGTCTTCACGATGCTGACTGTGCTCGTGTTGATCGACTCGGGGTACTCGATCGAGCAGATCATCGTGGACGGCTTCATGGCGCAAGCCGTCGACATTGGCTTCGACGGCCGTATCGCGATCCTCGACGACGAGGGGCGGGTGCTCCGGCCCGACGGCGACGAGCCAGCGTTCGGTGACGATGTCGAGACCGCGAACGCCGTGAACACGTTCATCGACGACCTGTCCGACGCGATCTCGGGCGAGGATCCGCTGGCGTCGGGCGACGACAGCTTCAAACGCCAGTACACGATGACCGTCGACATCGACATCACCGACAGCGAGGGATTCAACGGCACGATCGAGGGCAAGGTGAATTTCGGCGCCCGCAAGGGTGAGCCCGGCAAGCTCTCGGGCCGGGGCACGGGCGCGTTCAATGGAAGCGGTGCCTGCTCATTGTCTGATCTCAACACCACGAAGTACCCGTACAAGGTCAGCGTGCCGTTGCGCATCGGCGTGGCTGGTGCAAGCTCCGGAGCGACGGCGACCTTGGAATTCGGGTTTGCTGCGACCGCAAGCGCGCGCGTCGACGCCGAGGGAGACTCGATCTGTCTGGATGTGGTGCGCGACACTGCGGACTCGTACACGCAGCTGATCTCCGTGCCTGGGGTAGAGGTGCGCCTCCGCGACGGCGCAACGGCCAACGCCGACAACCAGAACGCAAGTCAGGCGTTCACTGTTGGTGTGGCAGTGAGCATCAAGGAGATCTAGCGCGGACGCTGTGCGCTGCTCGTCACACCGAGCGTGGTCATGGGTCGTGATGCGGTCCTGACGCCCCGATCGGGAGGCACGCGCTCATGGTCGTCAAGCAGGTGCAGGCGCGAGCGGCGAAGGTGGCTCGCCTGTTCTCGGAAGGCACGCAAGAGTCATTGCTTGCCTTGACCTTGGTGGGCCTTCTGATCGGCTTCGTCCTGGTCGTGGTTCGCGAGGTCGTCGCCACCATCGGTGGATCGAGCTCGTATCAGAGCGACGAGTACGAGCTCTTCGCAGTGTCGCTGACGGGTTTGGCCGGTGGCGTGTTCGCAGTTGCGATGCGCAACGACCAGCAAGCGACCCGAGCCCACTCGACCGACGAAGCGCGTATGCGTAAGACGATGGCGACGGCATTCGCCGTCACCTATGTGGTCGCAGGAATCGTGGCAATCTCGGTGTGTCTCGTGAAGCTCGGCGATTCGACGCCACTCCTGCGCAGCCTCGCGGCAACCTTCCTCGGAACCTCAGTCGCCGCGGCATCCGCCGTGTTCGGGACTCGGCCGCAAGAGCAGAGCCGCTAGGGCGCGTCCATGAACCCTCCCCAGGCCACGACATCGCCTGCGGCGGCGACGAGCAGCGCCGTGTCCTCGAGCGCGACGGGAACCTCGACCGTGCTGGTTCCGCGGCTGGCGAGCGCGTTCGCGAGCAGGTCGCGATGGTCGTCAGCTCGCTGCACTCTGCCGCGCTCACCCCAGACGATGACGACAAGATCGAGCGCGTCGGTTCGTGCTTCGTCGATGACCGCGGCCGTGGCGTCGTCGATCGGCGCAGTCGTGACAACGATCGCCGGGCGCCCGGCGCGTGCGGCAGCGAGCGCCAGCGTGGCGGCTCGACCCGGCTCGCGCGTGGCCGGGACCACGACCCGGCGGGGCTGGTCGGGTTCGAGCGCTGGAGTGGAGAACGTGCGCGCAACCCAGAGGCCGGCAACTCCCGGCTCCGCGGTCAGGAGGCCACCGGGTGGGAGCGTCGCGCCGAGGTCGGCGACGGCGCGCGCCGGATGGAGTGGGACCTTGTCGTCGACGTACCCGGGTTGCGCGATTGCCGCGAGCCGCGGGTAGAGCTCGTTCACCAGCGGTTCGCCGGTGACGGCATACTCGCCCGCGAGCCGGGCGAGCTCGTTCGGTGCCACGGTTTCCGCGGGTGCGAGCGCCCATCGTTCGCGAATTGCCTCGTCATCGTCGATCCCGGTCGCGACGATCAACTCCGCGTCACCGAAACCGAGCAGCTCGAAGTCGCGTGCTTGGAGCCCGCAGGTTCCGAGGTGGTGCGGGCTGTCCCATGCGAACACCCCCTTTGCGCCCCAGGTGTTCGCCACGCCGAGATCGCCGGCCGCGGCGAATGCGCGCAGGCCGGCGATCGCTCCGTCGTCGATCACGTGTGGACCCGCCAGGACAATGACGCGTCCCTGTGCCTTGCTCATGGGCCCGAGCCTGTGCGAATGGTCACTGCCGTGGCGCGAAGACTCCGCACACGGTTGTTGCTCCACGCGGGGGAACCCGAAGGATCAGCGTCACGTCGTGAGCGGTCACGTCGAGGTGGCGTCGTCCAGCCTTGAGTCCGATGCTTCCGAGGACTCGCTCGGGTCCGCGGTGCTCGCCTTGCTTGAGGGTCACGGAGACGAAGCCGGTCTTTTCGGTCACGAGCTGGACAGAGCCTGGACGGGAGTAGCGGAACCGGATGGCCGGTCGATCACCGTGTGGGGTGATCGTCACACAGTCGCCGTCGATGTCCGCAGTCGCGTCCGAGATTCGCACGAACAACGGGGGCTCGCTGCTTGCGATGGCGGAGTGCGCGTTCGCGGCAACCTGGAGATAGGTCGCGGCACCCAAGCGGTCAGACGCGCGAAGCCGAGGTGACGGCAGATTGCCGCTGTCCGCGAGCTCGAGTGCCGCGTCGAGATCGAGATCCGTCGCGAACTCGGGGGATGGCTTGTCTTCGAGGAGCTGTTCGCCCGTTCGAGCAAGCTCGACGGCGGCGGGGATGCGACGCTTCAGTTCTTGCTTGATGGCGGTCATCTGTCGCGTGCTCTCGCGGAGCACGTCGAGCTGGTGCCCCATGACGAGCGTCAGCGCGATGCCGAGTACCGCCCAGTGGGTCCATCGGCGACGGTAGAGGCGGGTGAGCGCGAGTCCCACGAGTGGCAGCATCAGCGGGAGCGCTGCGAGGAAGTAGCGACCAACTCGGTCGGACCCCTCGAACAAGCTTCCGGCAATGTTGCGACGCACGCCGACAAGGGCGTACAGCACGATTGCACCGAGTGCGCAGGTGATCGCGATTCGCTGGGGGTACGACCACAGTCGTCGACGGTCGAGCGCCGCGAAGATCGCGAGTGCGACTACGACGACGGTGCCGGCCGATCCGATCCCGATGGTGGTCGAGAACGCATAGGTCGTGGCCCGCCAGACGAACTCGGGTGTGGACTGGAGTTGCTGGCTGATGTCGTCGGAGTACCCCCAGCCCAGCTGCCACACCGCGTACACGAGTACCGGGACTGACGCTGCCGCCGCACCGACGCGCCACCCGCGGCTGGACCACAAGGTGAGGAAGATCACGACGACCATGGCCAGGCCGATGCCCGACAACATCACGGCCGCGACACCGAAGCCCCAGCACACCAGCGCGTCGCGGCGCGTGAAGGGGCCATTCGGTCGAGAGAGGAGCATGGCGGCGAACCCGGACCCGACCGCGCCGACGAATGTGAAGTTCCAGGCGTAGAGCAAGTCGTCGCGGGCCGCTCCAAGCAGCACCCATGGGACGACGAGCGCAGTCGCCACCATTGGTGCCACCTGGGCCCGGCACATCACGCGCCACAAGAGGTGCGCGGTGCCGAGCTGGCACGCGATGAACAGCAGCGCGACCGGCCAGTACGTGCGGAGGCCGAAGAGCGAGAGCTGAGCGCGGTACACCACGGTGGCGAGCGTCGACCAGTGCTCGTTGTGGGGTTCCAGCAGACCGAGGTCGGCAGGTCCGAAGACGGCACGTCGTGCGATCGGATCCCATTCGTCGCCGAAGAACCATTGGTTGCGCAGGCAGTAGAACAGGACGACAGCCGCGACCCCAAGCGAAAGCACATGCAACGCGTGCGCTCGGCGCGCCTCGGGGTCGCGATCGCGGCCGAGCAGAATGGCGCCCACAAGTTCCCGCTGCCTGACCATGCACCCCCCCAGGGCGTCGGGATCATAGCGAGGTATGGCCGCGACGGTCCGTGCCAAAGAATCAACGCGCAGCCGACCGATAACCTGCAGCGCGTGACCTCGGAAGTAGTCGCACTCGACGGCCGCTCTCTCGGCAAGCGGGGCGCGGCGACGCGTCGGCGTCTGCTCGATGCGACTGCCACCTTGCTCGAGACGCACGGCGTACGTGATCTTCGCGTCGTCGACATCGCGCGCGAAGTTGGAACATCGCCCGCGACCTTCTACCAGTACTTCCGCGATGTGGAAGAGGCCGTACTCGCTCTGGCCGCGGAGGTTGGTGAAGATCTCGCACCCATCGGCGAGCTGCTGGCGCGACCGTGGGAGGGGAGTCACGGCCTCGCGAGCGCGCGGGAGCTCGTCGATGCCTTCGTCGAGTACTGGGATGTTCATCGCGCGGTGCTCCGTACCCGCAACCTTGCGGCGCAGGAAGGCGATCAGCGCTTCCGTACGGTGCGCATCGACGCGCTGCGTCCGTTACGAGAAGGCTTGGCCGTCAAGGTCGAGGAAGCGCAGAAGTCGGGGCGAGTCGCCGCCGAGCTCACACCCATGGCTGCTGCCGCGGCGCTCGCCGCCATGATGGAGCGCATGGCCGCCTTCCGAGTGGAACTCGAGCTGTGGGGAGTGGACCGTCGTGACCTCGTCGAGACGACGGCGCGCATCGTGTATCAAACGGTTACGGGCTCGTCGGGCTGAGTCCCACGCGCGCGCCGGGTTGCACGGTCAGCTCCAGGTCGCGTCCGAACGTCTTCTCGAACAGCTCGCGCTTGCGCCGACCGCCCCAGAGCTCGAGCTCCACGTCGCGGCGCGTTCGCAGCTGCACGACCACGAGCGACGGTCCAACGTGCACATCGATGCCATCGACGGCCGCAGCACGGCCGCGGTCGAGGCCATCGGCCAGGCGAAGCAGCGCAGTCAGGCGGCGCAGGCGATCGGCGTCGACGTGGCCGTGGTCGCCGCTGGTGGACGGGTTGCCGCGGCGGTGCCAGCGCGCCATGGCCACGAGCAGCTGCACTTCGGCCGGCGCGAACCCCCGGAGTCGCCCGTGTTGGATCAGGTACGCGCCGTGTTTGTGGTGTCCCGACGGGGAGACGTGCTCACCGATGTCGTGGAGCAACGCGGCGTACTCAAGCATTTCGCGGTCCTCCGAGCCGAGTTGGTGGAGCTCTTGGGTGCCATCAAAGAGCTCAAGGGCGAGCGCGGCCACCTGACGAGCGTGTGCCTCGTCCCAGTTGCAACGACGAGCGAGTCCTTGCACCGACGCGCGGCGAAGCGCGCGCGGGTCGTCAGACCAGTCCTCGGGATCGTGGCGACGGATCGCGTCGAGCACGATTCCCTCGCGTAGCGCCCACTCGCTGACCGTCATCTCCGAGAAGTCGAAGAGCTCCATCGCAGTCGCGAGGAACAGCGAGCCTGCGGGGATGAGATCGACGCGGCGCGCCTCGAGGCCCCGCATGCGCAGCCGCTCGTCGGCGGTCGAGGCGAGGATGTCCTTGTGGAGCTGCTCGAACTCTTCGCGTTCAAAGCTCAGCTGGTTCAGCGAGATCGGCACGTGCTGCGCGCGACGTGCGGCCAACATGTGCGCGAGGTCTTCCAGGGTTCCGCTGCTCCCCACCGCGAGCTTCGGTGACAGCTTCGCCACCTCGTTGGCGACCGGCGTGAGCACATCGATCAAGTGCGCTCGAAGGCGGCGACGGTCGTCCTTGCTGATCGGGTCGCTCGCCACGAACTCGGCTGTGAGTCGCCCGACGCCCAGGTTCTCGCTCGTCGCCCAGAGCAGCTCGCCCGCGTCGCCGACCATGATCTCGACGCTCCCACCGCCCAGGTCGAAGCACAACGCGGGCGAAGGTTCGAGCAGCACGCTGGCCCGTACCGCGCCGAAGATCAGCTCGGCTTCGCGGCGTCCGCTGATCACCTCAACGACGACGCCGGTCTCCTCCTCGATGCGATCGACCAGGTCGTCGCCGTTGGCCGCGAGTCGGATGGCGCTCGTCGCGCACGCATGCAGCTCGGTGGCTCCGGCTGCGTCGGCCACACGTTTGAAATGACGGACGGTCGACACCGCGGTGTCGGCCGCGGCCTCGGTGATGAGACCTCTTCGGGTCACCACATCGCCGAGTCGGATCATCGCTTTCTCCCGCGTGATCGCTTCGAACTGACCGTCGACGTGGACGTCGGCGACCAAGAGATGGAACGAGTTGGTGCCGAGATCCAGCGCGGCGATGCGCATCCATTGAGGGTACCGGTACGCTGCTCATGTTCCTGACATCGAACGGAGTGAGCAATGGCCGAATCCCAGGCTGAGCCCAGGCTGCTGATCGACGGCAAGCTCACCGACGCCCTTTCGGGGAAGACATTCCCGAACATCAACCCGGCGACCGAGGAAGTGGTCGGCGAAGTTGCCGATGCCGGCGTCGAAGACATGGATCGCGCCATCGGCGCCGCCCGCCAGGCGTTCGACGACACCGACTGGTCGACCAACCGGGAGTTGCGCAAGCGCGGACTCGATCAGCTGAAGGCGGGCCTGGAGAAGCATCGCGACGAGCTGCGGGAGCAGATCGTCACCGAGGTCGGCACGCCGATCGCCTTGACGTACGCGGTGCAGCTCGACTCGTGCATCGAAGACCTGCAGTGGGACATCGATCAGATCGACGCCTACGAATGGGAGTACGACCTCCCCGTCCACGAGTTCATGGGTCAGCGCAGCGCTCGCCGCGTCTGGCACGAGGCCGTCGGCGTCTGCGGAGCGATCACGCCGTGGAACTTCCCGTTCATGCTCAACCTTTCGAAGCTCGGACCGGCACTTGCCGCGGGCAACACCGTGGTGCTCAAGCCGGCACCCGACACGCCGTGGAGCGCGACCGCGATCGGACGGATCATCGCCGAAGAGACGGATCTGCCGGCAGGGGTCGTCAACATCTTGACGTCGGGCAACAAGGCCGAGGTGGGGGAGGCGCTCACCGGCGACCCGCGCGTCGACATGATCAGCTTCACCGGGTCGTCGACGACCGGGCGGCGGATCATGGCGCGCGGCGCCGACACGCTGAAGCGCGTCTTCCTCGAGCTCGGCGGCAAGTCGGCCAACGTCATCCTCGACGACGCCGACTTCGCCACGACGGTAGGCAGCGGAGCGATGACGTGCATCCACGCCGGACAGGGGTGTGCCATCCCCACGCGCATGCTGCTTCCCGCGTCGCGCTACGACGAGGGTGTCGAGATGCTGAAGGCTGCATTCGCGGCCATTCCGTACGGCGATCCCACCGACCTCGGCAACTTGATGGGACCACTCATCAACGCGACCCAGCGCGACCGCGTGCTCGGCTACATCGAGAAGGGGAAGGCGGAGGGCGCCACGCTCCTCGTCGGTGGTGGTCGCCCGGCGGCCTTCCCGAAGGGCTACTTCGTCGAGCCGACGCTGTTCGTCGATGTGGATCCCGACTCGACGATCGCCCAGGAAGAGATCTTTGGGCCGGTATTGGCCGTCATCAAGTTCACCGACGACGACGACGCCGTGCGCATCGCCAACAACTCTCGGTACGGCTTGTCAGGCGCGGTGTCGTCGGCATCCCTCGATCGAGCTCTGGCCGTCGCCCGTCGCATCCGGACCGGCACGATCTCGGTGAACGGTGGCCAGTGGTTCGGTCCCGACTCACCCTTCGGTGGCTACAAGGAGAGTGGGATCGGCCGGGAGCACGGCATCGCCGGCTTCGAGGAGTATCTCGAGACCAAGACCGTCGGTCTGCCGGCTCCTGCTGCGTAGCCTGGTAGCGATGGAAAGGACCACGCGCCATGGCTGATGGACTTGAAGCTTTTGCCTCGTACCTCCCGGAGTTCGACACGGTCGAGGAGGAGCGCGCGCACCGCAAGCAGCGGCTCGCAGCCGCATTCCGCTTGTTCGGTCGCTTCGGCTTCGACGAAGGCGTCGCCGGCCACATCACCGCACGTGACCCCGAGCACGAGGACCACTTCTGGGTCAACCCGTTCGGCGTGAGCTTCAGCCAGATCCGGGTCTCCGACCTCATCCTGGTGAACGACAAGGGAGAGGTGGTCGAAGGTGCGGCCTCGGTCAACGCCGCAGCATTCGCGATCCACTCGCAGGTGCACGCGGCGCGTCCGGACGTGATCGCTGCGGCGCACGCACATTCGATCTTCGGCAAGTCGTGGTCGACGCTCGGGCGCCTCCTCGACCCGCTCACGCAGGACGCGTGCGCGTTCTACGACGATCATGCCGTCTTCGACGATTACACCGGCGTGGTGCTCGACCCCGAAGAGGGCAAGCGCATCGCCCACGCGGTCGGCGAGCGCAAGGCTGTCATCTTGCGCAACCACGGGCTGCTCACGGTGGGTCACTCGGTCGACGAAGCGGCGTGGTGGTTCATCACGATGGAACGGTCGTGCCAAGCGCAGCTGCTCGCCGAAGCCGCGGGGACGCCGATCCACATCGACGACGACCGGGCGGCGCTCACCGCGACGCAAGTCGGCGGCCACCTCGCCGGCTGGTTCAGCTTCCAACCGATGTACGCGAAGATCACCAAGGAGCAACCCGACCTGTTCGACTAGCCGAGGGCGGGTTTTGACGCCAAAACGAGACGGGGGTTAGCGCTCGGACTCCACCTGCGTTGCGTACGCCTTCGTGCCGCTGATGAAGCCGTCGGTGTCGGTGAACTTGTTGGCCACAACGTCTTTGAACCAGTCCGGGACGTAGCCCTCGATCGTCCCGGCGTCCATCATCGCGATGACGGGCTCCACAATCGTGTCGACCGGCACCATGATGTCGGTGCTGTGGAAGCCCGGCTCGTTGTTGGGCAGGTGGAACAACTCGGTGTCGAGCACGCCCGGGTTCACGATGTGCACGCCAACCTCGGCGTCGCGCAGGTCGACCGCCATGCACTCGCTGAACGCGGTCAGTGCGGCTTTGCTCGCGGCGTAACACGACTCGATCGGCGGCCCGAGGCGCGCTGCGACCGACGAGATGTTCACGATCCGACCCTTGCGTTCGATGAGTCCCGGCAGGAGTGCCAGCGTGAGACGAACCGGCGAGAAGTAGTTGATGCGCATGACTGCCTCGGACTCTTCGGGCGTCAAGCGCGTCACGTGACGCCGCTTCGGGATGCCCGCGTTGTTCACCAGGACGTCGACACCGCCGAGCTCGCTCTCAACAGCCGCGGCGAACGCGGCGATCCTGTCGAGGTCGCTCAAGTCGATCGTCCACGAGCGCGACTCAGGGGAGAGCGCCCGGATGCGCTGGAGTACCTCCGCGAGCCGGTCGGCGCGCCGCGCACAGATGCCGACAGTTGCACCACGCGCGGCGAACCCTTCGGCGAGCGCGGCCCCGATGCCGGCCGACGCGCCGGTCACGAGCACGCGCTTGCCCTCGAGCGAGTACGGCATGGCCGCATGCTCGCACAGGCCTGATGTCGGCGTCAGGCTCCCGGCTAGCCTTCGCCGCCGTGCCGCTCGACCCGTCGTCTGCGCTGCTCACTGATCGCGTCGCGGTCGTCACTGGTGCAGCGGTCGGGATCGGCGAGGCGATCGCCACCGCGTTTGCACGCTTTGGTGCGCACGTCGCCATCTGTGATCGCGACGTCGCGAACCTCGACAAGACGGCCGACGCGGTCGAAGCCGAGGGCCGCCGCGTGGTCGCGGCCGAGCTCGACGTGCGCGACGGGGATGCCGTCACTGAGTTCCTCGACAAGATCAACACCGAGCTGGGGCACGTCGATGTGCTCGTGAACAATGCCGGTGGCGGCTTCTACGCGAACTTTGTCGACGTGAGCGCCAAAGGCCAAGACTCCCTGGTGCGAGAGAACTTCGTGAGCGTGACGCACTTCATCCGCGGGGTCGTCCCGCTCATGTCCGCGCGGGGTGGGTCAATCATCAACCTCACGTCGATCGAGGCGCACCGCGGCGCACCGGGCTACGCGGTCTACAGCGCCATGAAAGCCGCGGTTGCGAGCCTTACGAAGAGCCTTGCTCTCGAGCTCGGCCCGCAGCACATCCGGGTGAACTGCATCGCCCCCGACGTGATTCCGACGTCCGGCGTCGGGCAGGAACTGGGGGTGCACACGCCACTCCCGCTCGAAGGACACGTCGACGACGTCGCTGCCGCGGCTGTGTACCTCGCGAGCGACATGAGCCGGTTCGTGACTGGAACGACCATCTACGTCGACGGTGGGAACGTGGCTGCCGGCGGGTGGCATCGCAACCACGAGGGCAGATATGTCACGCATCCCGCGATGGGTGCGCCATGAGGTTCCGGCTATGAAGTTCGGGATCGCACTTGGCGCGCTCCATCACGCGGCCTTCGTCGAAGCCACGCTCGTCGCTGACGAGCTCGGCTACGAGTCAGTGTGGCTCCCCGAGCACCTCGTGTTGACGGCGCAGATGAGCCGTTCGCCACGTCCGGATGAGGAGCATCCTCCGGTGCCGCCGAACGTCCCGATTTACGACGCGTTCGCGTATCTCGCGTTCCTCGCGGCGCAGACATCGAAGATCCGTCTCGGCACGCACGTGTACAACATCGGCCTTCGTCACCCCTTCACGACCGCGCGAGGCGTCCAGACGCTCGACATCCTCTCGGGTGGTCGTGTCGAGTTCGGGATCGGCGCGAGCTGGCTCGAAGAGGAGTGGAACGCGGTCGGCCTCGACTTCAAGACCCGGGGCCGGCGGGTCGACGAAGCGATCGAGGTGTGCAAGCGCCTGTGGACTGAGGGAGAGATCGCGCACGACGGCGAGTTCTTCCAGTTCGACACGGTGATGTTCGAACCCAAGCCGGTGCAGAAGCCATGGCCGCCCTTGCTCATCGGAGGAGAGAGCAAGGCCGCGCTCAAGCGAGCGGCCAAGCACTGCGACGGTTGGATCGGCATGCAGAGCGACTTCGAACGCGGCGCCATGCTCATCGGGCAGTTGCGAGAGCTGCTCGCCGAGCAGGGTCGTGACGACACCAACTTCCAGTTCTGCCTCGGCGGTCGGGTCAGCTCACGTGACGACGTGAAGCGGTGGGAGGAGATCGGCGTCACGCGCATGGTCTTCGCGCCGTGGCAGCGGTCGCGTGAAGCGATCGACGGCATCCGTCGCTTCGCCGACGAGATCGGCGTCGAATAGCTGAGCGCGACCAGGGATCAGGGTCCGTCCGAGAGCATCTGATCGGGATCGGCGTCGAAGTCGCGAACAGTCCCCTTGTTGCGCACCGCGACCGAGACCTGTTCGGGCTGCATCGTGAAGCAGATGCCTGCCATCAGCGGCTCGAGCTCCTTGGCACCCTCGACGGCGTCGAGATCCATGCCGCGACCCATCCCGATGTCGCACGCCCGGCGGAGCACGATGACGGCTTCGGCATCGTCGGGCGAGAAGGCCTGATCGGCCCAACGTAGGAAGCCGCCACGCCACGGTGCCTCGGAGAACGGCGACGGTGCCACGCAGCCGCGACCCGCGAGCGTCCACGTGTGCACGAGATTGCCGTCACGCCAGAGTCGCACGTCGACTTCGGTGCCGGCCTGTGCCCCCGCGGGAATCTCGACGTCGTATTGGCGAGTCGTGCCCACATCGCCGCTACGGAACGCGTGGGTGATCGCGAGGCCCGCGAGATCGAACATGTGCGTGCAGTTCTTCTTCGGATCGGCATGCTCGCCGATGGCGAGGCAGCGAGGGGACAGCGGCATCCCCTCGACCGCGCGCAGCGGCTCGGCCGCGCTCGGGCACGTGCTCCACGGCCAGCGAACCGACCCGGCCTCGACCGCCGACACCGCTTCACCGTCGTGACGCAGCGTGACCACGAAGTGGTGGAAGTCGTCTTCGAGCGCGGCCTCGACCACGCCGGGTTCGGTGACCACCACGCGGATGCGCCGCCGGTACGAGCCTCCCCGAAAGTGCGTCATGCGCTTCTCGTTCTGCCACCCGGGTAGTTGCCGCCACCGAAGCGCTCGTCGAGCGTGTCGTAGTCGATCCCGAACCCCACCTTCGGTAGCGCATCCACGAACTCCACCGTGCGCGGCTTCTTGTACGACGCAATGGCCGATCGGCAGTGCTCGATGATGTCGACGTCGGTTACCGACGCACCATCCTGCACGACCACGATGGCCTTCACGCTCTGCACCCACTTCGGATCCGGGATGCCGATGACTGCGCACTCGGCGACGCCAGGGTGCGCGGCGATGCACCGCTCGACTTCGACCGGGTAGATGTTCTCCGCCGCCGACTTGATCATCCGCGTCTTGGGTGCGACGAACGTGAACGACCCGTCGGCTTCGTGTCGGCCGAGGTCGTTCGTGTGGTGCCAGCCGTTGCGCGATCGCTCGGCGTTCTCATCTGGCCGGTTCCAGTAACCATTCATCATGGTGGGCCCGCGCATCGCGATCTCGCCGGTGTCGCCGGTGGCGACGTCGTTGTCATCGTCGTCGACGATGCGGATCTGCACGACTGGGGATGGCCGCCCGTGCGTCCCGATCGCCCCTACACCGAAGCACGTGTACGTCATCATCCCCATGGTCTCGGTCTGTCCGTACCCTCCAGGCGCGGCGGCCCACGCGCTCTCGTCGGGGCTGACCATGGCATCGAGATCACGGTGACCGCGTGGCACTCGCAAGCTCGACAGGTCGTATCGCCGATCGGCGTTGGCCTCGACGATCTGATCCATGATCGGCCCGACGAGAAAGGCGCCGGTGCAACGCTCGGCGGCGATGACGCGACACAGCTCGTCGCCCTCGACGCGGCGGAGGAACACGTTCGTCCCACCGGCCACGAACGTGGCGAACGTGTTCATGAGCGTGCCGAGATGAAAGAGCGGACCGCTGTTGAGATAGACGGTCTCGCCGGTTGTTCCCGTGACCTGGCCGTACACCGTTCCCTGGGTGATGCACGCCGTGTGACTGAGCATCGCCCCATTCGGTCGGCCACCGAATGCCGCGGTGTAGATGATGACGGCGGTGCTCGACGGGTCGACCGACAGGTCGGGATCGGTTTCGGAACCCGAGGCAAGGAATGGCTCGTAGCCGGCGGGGCCGTCGTCGTCGTGCTGGATCCAGCGCGCCGCGGATGTCGCGCGCTCTCGACCGGCGCGCACCATGGCGCCGACTTCTTCCTCTTGCCAGACAACCACCCGTGCCGAGAGGTCGTCGATCACGAACGCGAGCTCGTCGGGACTCTGGCGCCAGTTGGCCGGGCAGAACATCGCGCCGAGCTTCGAGGAGGCGAGCAACAGCTCGAGCACCCGAAACGAGTTCTGTCCGAGCCACAGCACGCGTTCGCCACGGGTGACGCCTTCGCGCGCCAACGCATTGGCAAGGCGATTGACCCGATTGTCGAGGTCGGGGAACGCGAGGCGGTGGTCGCCGTCGATGGCGCCGAGCACCTTTGGCCTGGAGCGCCGGTGCTCTCGAAGCAGGTCGCCGAGCGTGGCGCCGTGGAGCCGGTCGATGGCGAGCGTTGTCAGCGGTCGCCCTCGAGGCTTTCGCGGTAGGACATCGGGAGCAGCTCGATGAGCTGACCGTCGGGGTCGCGCACGAAGCACCCGAAGCCGATGTTGGTGTCGACGAGCACCTCGCCGCCGTAGTCGCCGATCCGCGCGCAGATGTCGTCGATGTCCACGCTTACGGAGATGTGGGTGAGCCCCGGCTCGTTCACCACCCGCTCGCGGACCGGGAGTGCCTTGGCCCCCTCACCGGCGAAATGGAGCAGCTCGAGCACCAGGCCGTCGCACTCGAGGTAGCACGCCGTCATGCCGATCGGGCTTGGGAGGCGCAAGAGCCGGTTGGACGGTTCGTCGGGCGGGTTGATCTCGCGCAAGAACCGGAACTCCAAGAGCTCTTCGTAGAAGCGACGTGACCGGGCGAGATCGGAGACGCAGTGCCCGAGGTGGTTCAACACAACCGGCACGGTCCGGTCCTTCCTTGTTCGGGAGCTCCGATGGCGAGTCGCGAGGGTACCTGGACGGCCCTGCTACCTTCCCCCTGATGTTCGGGAAGGGAAAGCGCGCGACGCAGCGCTTGCTCGACCGAGGTGTGCGCACACCGGCTGAGGCGCTCGACGTGAAGCTCGGTCGCTTCACCACGAACACCAACTCCGGCGTCGGCGGATCACTCGAGTCGATGTCCTCGAGCCGCACGTTGCGCCTGCGCATCGAGCCACCAGGCGAAGCGCCGTACGAGACCACGCTCGAGCTCGATCGGCGCGACCCAATGGTCCCGGTCGCAGCCGGCTTTCGAATGGAAGTGCTGGTCGATCCGAACGACGCCAACAACGTGGCCCTCGTCCCCCAACCGGTGTTCACCCTGCCCGGCGGCAAGACGTGGCAACCCGACAGCGACCTCGCCCGGCTGGCCGAGCAGGGCGACGTCGACGGGATGCTGAAGAAGCTCGACGAGCTCGCCGCCGACGCGAAGGACAAGCCTGGCGAATCGAGCTGAGCTCGGTCAGTCCGCGTTGGGCGGGCGGACGTTGATGGCGAGCGTGAAGATCGTCTTGCACACGGGCTCGCCGGTCGCGGTGTCTTTCCACTCCGTCTCGGTCACGTAGAACTCGAGCTTGCCGCCGCTCGACTTCTCCTTCTCGTAGACGTCGCTGATCGTGCCCGTGCCCTCGAGCACGTCACCGACCCTTGGCCAGCGGTAGTACTCGAAGGCCTGTTCACCGTGCAGGATTGCTCGGCCCGGTCCGCGCAGCTTCTCGATCGGAAGCCCAGCAGCACCGCCCGTGCCCATCGATCCCCAGTACGGCATCACGAACGGGAACGTCGGCGGCACCAGCGCGCCCTCTTGGGTGTAGGTCTCATCGGAGTCCAGGAGGGCGTTGGCAAACACGCGCACGGGTCCGCGCTCGATGATGACCGTCTGCGTTCCGGTCGACTGCCCCTTGAGCTCGATGAGTGCCACGAATCATCTCCCTGACGTCGCGGTCGGCCGCGCAAGGTAGCCGATCCGACTGCCCTTCCACGCGACCTGACAATGACGTCAGGTAACCTGCGCTCCGCAACATCGACGAAGGGAACGTCTTCATGGGCGACGCCGTCATCGTCTCCGCGACTCGAACCGCGATCGGCACCGCGCGCAAGGGATCACTCGCGACCCTCTCCGCGTTCGACCTCGGCAAGCTCGCCATCAGTGAGGCGTTGAAGCGCTCGGGCATCCCCGCCGACGACGTCGACGACGTCGTGCTTGCTGAAGTGCTCCAAGGCGGAGGTGTGATCGCCCGATACGCCGCGCTCGAGCTCGGAATGATCGACGTGCCCGGCCTGGCGCTGAACCGGCACTGCGCGTCGAGTCTCGCTTCGGTGCAGACGGCCGCCGCGAACATCCGCGCGGGCATGGACCGCGTGGTCATCGCCGGCGGCACCGAGAGCATCACGCAGTCGCCGCAGGTGTTCAAGAAGCTGGGAGGTCCGTATTCCGGCGTTCAGCAGTGGCTGTCGCCGAGCCACCCCGAGACGCCCGACGCGCCGACGATGGACATGTCGATCACCGTCGCGTGGAACACCGCGCAGAAGGCCAATGTGACGCGCGAAGAGCAAGACCATTGGGCGTACCACTCACACATGCGTGCTATCGCAGCAACCGACGAAGGTCGGTTCAAGGACGAGATCTTCGGGGTGGACGTGCCCATGGGGAAGGGTGAGACGCGCGTGTTCGACGTCGACGAGCACCCGCGGCGCGACACGACATTGGAGAAGCTCGCCTCGCTGCCGGTGCTGCACCCGGAGATCCCCGGCTTCTCGGTCACGGCGGGCAACTCGTCGGGGATCAACGACGGTGCCGCGGCAGTGGTCGTGTGTGACTCCGGCTACGCCGAGGACCACGGCCTCGAGCCGCTCGCGATCATCCGTTCGTGGGCATCGTCCGCGCTCCCGCCCGCCGACACCGGGCTCGCGCCGACGTTGGCCATCCCGAAGGCGCTCGATCGCGCCGGGCTCACGGTCAAGGACGTTGATCTCGTCGAGATCAACGAGGCCTTCGCGGCGATGGCTGTCGCGTCGAGTCGGATCCTCGGGTTCCCGCACGAGATTGTGAACGTGAACGGCAGTGGCTGCTCACTCGGTCACGCGGTCGCAAGCACCGGCGCGCGCATGGTGACAACGCTCATCCACGAGCTGCGGCGACGCGGTGGTGGCATCGCTGTCGCGGGCATGTGTGCCGGTGGCGGAATGGGGTCGGCCACGGTGCTCGAGATCCCAGCACCCAAGTAGTCGCAGGCTGCACAATGGCAGACGTGCACGCACAAGATCTCGCGCTCGCGCTCGCACTCGCTGACATGGCCGATGGCATCACCGTGCCGCGGTTCCGCGCACCCGACCTGCACGTGGAGACCAAACCTGACCTCACACCCGTGAGTGAGGCCGATCGCGCGGTAGAGCAGGCGATGCGCGAGCGACTCGCGGTCGACCGGCCGGACGACGCCGTGCTGGGTGAGGAGATGGGGGAGACGGGGAAAGGCGCGTCGCGGCGATGGATCGTCGATCCGATCGACGGCACGAAGAGCTATGTCCGTGGCGTGCCGGCGTGGGCCACGTTGATCGCGCTCGAGGTCGACGCCGAGCTCGTCGTCGGCGTGGTCTCTGCGCCTGCGCTCGGGCGCCGCTGGTGGGCGGCGCGGGGAAGCGGAGCTTTCGCCGACGGCGAACGCATCCATGTGTCTGAAGTGCGCGCGATCGAGGACGCGCACGTCTGCGCGCCGAACGAGCGGTACTTCGACGAGCGCGGCCTCGGTGCAGGTTGGCGCGCGATCGCGCGTCGTTGCTGGAGACCCGTCGGCTTTGGTGACTTCTGGGGGCACATGCTCGTCGCCGAGGGCGCGGTCGACGCGATGATCGAGCCGGTGCTGGCGCTCTGGGACATCGCCGCGTTGCGGCCGATCGTCGAGGAGGCCGGCGGACGCGTGAGCGACCTCACCGGTGACGGGTGGGCTGACGCAGCGCCGTGTGTCACGACCAACGGCCTACTCCACGACGCAGCAATCAGCGAGCTGACTCGCGCCGAAGATCTGTCGTGAGCCGGCCCGAGGTCACGGTCGGCATCGACATCGGCACTTCGTCGGTCAAGGCGGTCGCGGCCGACGGCGACGGCAACGTTGTGACGAGTGTGCGAGTGCCACATGAGTTCCACGTCCCGACGCCGGGTCGCTTCCAGCACGACGCCGATGTCGCGTGGCGCCAAGGGCCGCGCGAAGCGCTCGCCGCGGTGTCCAGGGATCTCGACGTACGCGGCGTGAGTGTGGCGGCGATGGTGCCGTCGCTCACCGCCGTTGATGCCGAAGGCGTGCCGCTCGTTCCCGGCTTGTTGTACGGCGATGAACGCGGGCGCGAGGCCAGCGTCGATGAAGGCGGCGACAAGATCCCGACCGAGCGCGGCGAGCTCCTCGGGTTCATGGCTTGGGCGCGCCGCGAGGCACCGGCCGCGACCGGCTTCTGGCCGGCGCAGGGTGTCGCGAACCACGCGCTGTCGGGCGACGCGGTGATCGACTCGACCACTGCCGCGACTGCGCACCCGTTCTTCGACTACCAAAACGGTTGGGACGCGGCGATCGGCGAAGAGCTCGGCGCGCGTGTCGACGAGATGCCGCGCGTGCTTCCGCCGGGTTGGAAAGGCGGACAGATCGATGGCGACGGTCCGCCCCTCGCATCCGGTGCGATCGACGCGCTGGCCGAGCAGATCGTCGCCGGTGCCGACAACGACGGCGATGTGCTGGTGATTCTCGGCACGACCTTGATCATCTGGGCTGTGACCGACGACGACGGGAACGTCCCGGGGTATTGGACGATCCCGCACACCGCGCCCGGAAAGCTGCTCGTGGGTGGACCGAGCAACGCGGGTGGCCTGTTCTGCAACTGGGCAGCCGGATGGCTACGCGAGGGCGGGAGCGCGGAGCCGGGCCGGGTCCCGATATGGGCGCCGTACCCGCGTGGTGAGCGCGCGCCGTTGCACGACACCACCCGGCGCGCTGTGCTCGCGGATCTGGATCTCACACACGACGCCCCCGCCATCCGACGCGCGTCGTTCGAGGCCTCTGGTTTCGTGGTGCGTCGTGTGCTCGACACCGCTCGCGAGCACATTGGGCTGCAACCTCGGCGAATCGTCGCGACTGGCGGCGGTGTGCGCGTCCACGAATGGGTCCAAGCCGTCGCCGATGCAACGCAGCTGCCGGTGGAGTGTGTGGCCGTGCCCGAAGGCGGCGCGCTCGGATCGGCGTGGCTCGCGCGCATCGCTGCTGGTCTCGAGGAGGTCACCGCAATGACCGAAGGCCGCCGCTGGGCGCGCGTCGGCTGTCGCGTCGATGCCGACCCGGCATGGGCCACACCGATGGAAGATCGCTACCACCGCTTCCTAGAGCTGTCCCGGTAGCGCAATGCCGCTGCGCGTCGAGGTCGATCCCGAGAAGTGCATGGGTGGAGGGAACTGTGAGTTCTGGGCGCCGCACACGTTCGAGCTCGGCGACGACGACGTATCGCATGTAATGGATCCGTCGGGGGATCCCGACGAGAGGATCGTGCTGGCCGCGCAAGGCTGTCCGACGCAAGCAATCGCCGTCTGGCGCAACGACGAGCGCCTCGCGTAGCCCGGTACGTCCGATGCCAATAGGGATCGCCGAAGAGCACGTCGCATTGCAGGAGACAGTGCGGGGCTGGGTCGAACGCCATTGTCCGCCCGCGGTGCCGCGCTCACTCTTGGAAGCGCCCGAAGAGACCTTGCCATCGTTCTGGCGCGAGCTGGCGGACCAAGGGTGGCTCGGGTTGCACATCGACGAGGGCCACGGAGGCTCGGGCTACGGCGTGCTCGAGCTGGCCGTGGTGCTCGAAGAGCTCGGCCGAGCGCTTGCTCCTGGACCGATCCTGCCCACGATGCTGGCGGCGTCCGTGATCGCGATGTCGAGCAACGAGGTCGCGCGTGCCGAGCTGCTCCCAAAGCTCGCCCACGGCGACGTGCCAGGCGCGCTCGCTGGTGGTGACGGTTGCGGGCTGCACGGCGAAGCGGTCGCGGACGGAGTGCGTGTGTCGGGTTCGGTGCGGGCCGTGCTGAGCGGCCATCTGGCCGGGGTCATCGTCGCGCCCGTGCAAGTCGGTGATGCGGTCGTCTGGGTCGCGCTGGATGGCGACGCCGTAAGCCGTCGCGAGCTGCCGAGCGTTGACTCGACGCGCCGCGTCGCCGAGCTCACTGTCGACGGAGTGGTCGTGCCCGCTCGTCGCCGACTCGATGACGTGTCATCCGATCGAGTGTTGGATCTCGTCGCGACCTTGACCGCGGCTGAGGCCGTGGGTGTGGCGCAATGGGCGGTCGACACTGCGGCTGCATATGCCAAGGAGCGCGTGCAGTTCGGTCGACCGATCGGGCAGTTTCAGGGCGTGAAGCACAAGTGTGCCGACATGCTGTGCCGAGTCGAGCTCGCTCGCGCTGCAGCATGGGATGCCGCGCGCGCCGCCGATGACCCTAACGCCGGCGCGTTGGTCGCAGCAGCCGCGATCGCGCTGGCCATTGACGCTGCGTTCGAGAACTCCAAGGACTGCGTGCAGGTGCTGGGTGGCATCGGGTTCACCTGGGAGCACGAAGCGCACATGTACCTGAAGCGTTCGATGGCGATTCGCAACATCCTTGGCCCGACGAGTCGTTGGCGCATGCAGGCGTGCTTGCTCGCGCTCGAAGGGACGCGGCGCGGACTGACCGTTGATCTGGGTGCCGATGGTGACACTGCTCGGGCCGAGGTTCGGTCGTTCATCGATACGGTGAAGGGCCTCACGGGCAACGACCAGCGCGTCGCCGTGGCCGACGCCGGCTATCTCGTACCGGCGTGGCCGAGGCCGTGGGGGCGCGGCGCGACCGCGGTCGAGCAGATCGTGATCGACGAGGAATTTCGCAGCGCCAAGGTCGCGCGCCCCGGGATCATGATTGGGTCATGGGCGCTGCCCTCGGTGATCCTCTACGGGACAGCCGAGCAGCAGGGGCGGTGGATCCCCCCGACGCTGCGCGGTGAGATCACGTGGTGTCAGCTCTTCAGCGAGCCCGGCGCCGGTTCGGACCTCGCCGCCCTCACGACGCGCGCCACGCGAGTGGAGGGCGGCTGGCTGATCAACGGCCAGAAGGTGTGGACATCGATGGCGCACTCCGCCGATTGGGGGATCCTGCTCGCGCGCAGCAATCCCGACGCGGCGAAGCACGACGGCATCTCTTGCTTCATGGTCGACATGAAGAATACGGACGGCCTCGACATCCGTCCGCTCCGAGAGCTCACCGGCGAGTCGATGTTCAACGAAGTGTTCTTCGACGACGCCTTCGTGCCCGACGACTGCCTCGTTGGAGTCGAGCACGACGGTTGGCGGTCGGCGCGCACCACGCTCGCCAACGAGCGTGTGTTCATGGGGAGCGGAATGAGCTTCGGGCACGGCCTCGAAGGCGTCCTCGAGATGGTCAAGCAGCGCGACCTCGGTGCCGACCCGCTGGTGCTCGACACGGTCGGTGGGCTTGTCGCAACTGCACACGCGCTGGCGTGTCTAGGCTTTCGGCTCACCTTGGCGACGCTGGCCGGCGCCGACCCGAGCGGATCCGAAGCGTCGGTCCGCAAGCTGCTCGGGGTGGTGCACGACCAGCGCATCCAAGAGGTGGGGCTCGGGCTCGCGGGCGTGGACGGTGCGGTCGCCGAGGGTGACGGCCTCACGTGGAGTCGCGGGTTCCTCTTCAATCGGAACCTCACGATCGCCGGTGGCACCAGTGAGATCCAGCGCAACATCATCGGCGAGCGCGTGCTCGGCCTGCCCCGCGATCCTTGATCCGCTCGCCCGTCAGACCGACGGCAGCGCCACGACCTCACCGGGGTCAATGAGGTTCACGTCTCCCGAGCGGATGCGGGCGCGGTTGGCGTCGCACACGCGAACCCAGTACTCGAGGATGTCGTCGTCAGTGAGC
>JANOHN010000023.1:0-15009 GCA_031406505.1 Acidimicrobiia bacterium
GACAAACCCTCTCGATCCAGCCCCCTTCCGGGGTGCCGGTCTGGGTTTCCTACGGCAACCTCAAGGATAGGTCGGTGAGACGCACGCCCGGCCAACCGCCCTCGGGCGCTTCGACCGCACCAGGGGGCAAGAACCCTGCGAGCGGAGCGAGGACGAATCCGCGCTCACGCATCCGCGGGTGGGGAACGGTGAGGTCGGGCTCGTCGATCTCTTCGTCACCGACGATCAAAAGATCCACATCGAGCGTGCGCGGACCCCATCGTTCATTACGAACCCGCTGCGCTTCGGCTTCGAGGTGCTGGGCGATCGGAAGGAGCTCGCGAGCATGCAAGACGGTGTCGACGGCAACGGCTGCATTCAGGTAGTCGGGCTGTGCGGGGCCTCCGACCGGAGCGGTCTCGTAGACCTCTGAGACCCAGACAACCGTGATCCCGTCGCGCTGTTGCAGACCATCAACCGCGCCTTGGAGGTTGGCGAGGCGATCGCCGAGGTTGGACCCGATGCCGACATACGCGCGCCAATGGGCGGTCCACACCCGTTCCGGATGAATGCCGTACTCCTCGAGAAACCGCTCCGCGGTCATCGTCTCCATCTCGGTACGGAAGCTCGCGGCGACCCCCTCAGCCAGTGTCTGGTCCTTCCCGCACGGCAGCTCGTAGACCGTGTCGCTGGTCGCGCGATCCTTGATGCGCACGCAGACGCTTGGAGCGCTGACGCTCAGCGCCGGGCCAGCAAGCAAGCCTGCAAACACTGAGACCACCATGTCGACGAGGAATCCGCCGACGGAGAACTCCTCGAGGTCCTCGTGCTGGTGCAAGGGCTCGACGACGGCGTCGAACACCGCCGATGCCGTGCCCGGCGTCACTGCTCGATGCGGACGGCGACGTGGTCGACCATGGCGCGCACCGGGGGATGCAGCTTGCGCACGGTCACGACGACGCCGGTGACGCGATCGTCGGTGCAGCACACCTCGGCGATGCGCGTCGCCAAGCGCTCGAGCAGCTGGTACCGCTCGGTACGCACGACTCGGCTGATCGCCTCCGACACGGCGGAGTAGTCGACCGTGTCCTCGAGCGAGTCGGTCTCGCCGGCCGAGCCGAAGTCGACCGTGAGCTCCACGTCGACCTCGAACGGCTGCGGACGCGTCTGCTCCTCGGGGAGCACGCCGTGCACTCCCAGCTCACGCAACCCGGCGATGACGATGTGGCCCATGTCGTCAGGACGCCGGGTTGACGAGCCCCGCGTTGATCGTCGCGGCGACGATCTCGCGCCCGGGCGCCCCGAGCTCGCGTCCGGTGATCTTCTCCATCATCACGATCGCGTGCGGGCCTTCCTGCACCACGCCCGCGTAGAGCAGGTACCCGGTCAGCACTCCCATGAGCCGCTCACCGAACTCCTCGTGATGGATGAGCACTCGCTCCTGCGCATCGTCGAGCCACTTCTTGAGCGTGATGAATGTGCGCTGGAGCGATTGCGGCCAGTCATCGTGCCGGCCGAGCGGCACGTGCTCGTACGGCAAACCCGCCTCTTCGTACGCGTGCAGGTTGTGCGGCGAATCGAGCAGGGACAGCACGTGCGTGAACCCGTGGCCGACGAGCCAGATGAGCTCCTCCTGGCGACGCACCTTGCGGTGGTTGCGCGCGAAGCCACCGGGCCGCTCGGATGCCGCGAGTCGATCAGTCACGATCCACGCGAACGCTCGGGGCTCGAGCCCCTGTGCCCAACGCCCCCGCATCGTCACGCGGCCACGTTCCGCATCACATCGAGCAGGGCGACGGCACGCGCTGCTGGTTGCACGTCGTGCACCCGCACGACCCGGGCGCCGCGGTCGAGGGACCACACCACCGTGGCGAGCGTCGCGTCGTCCCGATCAGCCGGTACCACGTCGTCGCCGAGCCCACCCACCCCGCGCATGAGCTGCCCGAGGAACCACTTCCGTGACGTACCCACCGCAACAGGGACGCCCACCCGATCGCACAACGTCGGCAGCTCCGCCAACAACGTGAGGTTGTGCTCGATCGTTTTGCCGAACCCGATGCCTGGATCGACGGCCAACGCGCCCTTGGCGATCCCTGCCGCGCGCGCCGCGTCGAGCCGTTCCGCGAGGAAGTCGCCCACCTCGGCGGTGACGTCGGCGTACTGAGGGTCGTCTTGCATCGTTCGCGGCTCGCCGGCCATGTGCACGAGCAGGAACCCAGCGCCCGCGGCGGCCGTCACGTCGAGGATCTGCGGATCGAAGCGACCGGCCGACACGTCGTTCACGATGCTCGCGCCCGCGTCGAGCGCAGCCGCGGCCACCGAGGACTTCATCGTGTCGACGCTCACCGGAACCCCAGCGTCGGCTGCGAGGCGTTCCACGATCGGCACCACTCTGCGCAGCTCTTCGGTCGCATCAACCGGCTCCGCGCCCGGCCGCGTCGACTCGCCACCCACGTCGAGCAGGTCGGCCCCCGCGGCAACCAGATCGAGGCCGTGCGCGATCGCAGCATCAGCATCGAGAAAGCGCCCGCCGTCGGAGAAGGAGTCGGGCGTGACGTTGACAACACCCATCACCGCGGGACGCGCGCCACATATCACCGACCACTCGAACATCGCTGGCGCAGCGTATCGGTGCGATCGCCCCGCACCCCGCGCCTTCTGGGGAGAACTTTGGGGTTCCTGCCGGTCTCGGGAGACGCACCCAGGGTTTGTAAGGGGCTAGAGCCGGTTGCCGGGGTGGGTGATGAGGCTCATCGCCTCGGCTCGGGTGGCGGCGTTGGTCTTGAAGAGGCCGCGCACCGCTGAGGTGACGGTGAGCGCGCCCGGCTTCTTCACTCCTCGCATCGACATGCAGAGGTGCTCCGCCTCGATCATCACGAGCACACCGTCGGGCTCAAGCTCCGCAACGAGCGCGTCAGCGATCTGCGTGGTGAGCCGCTCCTGCACCTGCGGGCGGCGCGCGTATCCATCCACGAGGCGCGCGATCTTCGACAGCCCGGTGATACGTCCGGTAGGCCCGGGGATGTACGCCACATGCGCCCGCCCCGCGAACGGGATGAGATGGTGCTCGCACGACGAGATCATGGCGATGTCGCGCACCATCACCATCTCGTCGTGATCGGCTTCGAACGTCACGCTGAGGTGCTTCGCCGGATCCTCGTGGAGGCCGCCGAAGATCTCGGCGTACATGGAGGCCATCCGCTCCGGGGTGCGCTTGAGCCCGTCACGGTTGGGGTCCTCCCCGATCGCGACCAGGATCTCGCGCACGGCCTTCTCGATGCGAGCGGTGTCGATCAGATCGGTCACGTGGTCCCTCTCCGTACAGGCGAACGTTGCTCCGACGCGGCGGCAGCCGACACTCGGCCGAGACCACCGCCAGTGAACGGCTCCACCCCGGCGAACAGCTGCTGTACGCGCTCGACTTCGAGCGTCTCGTCGGCCACGAGCTCGGCCACCAGCGCGTCGAGCACGTCGCGGTTCGCCTCCAGGATCTCCCGCGCCACGCGGTGCGCGTCTTCCACGAGTCGCCGCACCTCGGCATCGATGCGAGCCGCAACCTCGTCGGAGTAGTCAGGGGTGATCGTGATGTCACGACCGAGGAACACCTCGGCCTGCGGATGCCCGAATCGAAGCGGCCCGAGCTCTTCGCTCATGCCGAACTCCGTGACCATCTGACGCGCCACGGTGGTGGCGCGGTCGATGTCGTTGGATGCCCCGGTCGTGGGGTCGGTGAAGATCATCTCCTCCGCCGTCCGGCCGCCCATGAGCATCGCGAGCTCGTCGACGAGCTCACTCTTCAACACCAAGAACTTGTCCTCGGTCGGCAACGTGAGGGTGTACCCGAGCGCGCGACCCCGCGGGATGATCGAGATCTTGTGCACCGGGTCGGAGTTCGGCAACGCGTGCGCAACGAGCGCGTGCCCACCTTCGTGGTATGCGATCACCTTGCGCTCACGCTCCGAGATCACGCGGCTCTTGCGCTCCGGACCGGCGATCACCCGCTCGCTCGCGGCTTCGAGCTGCGGGAGGCCAATGAGCTTGAGCCCCTGGCGGGCCGAGAGCAGCGCGGCCTCGTTCAGCAAGTTGGCGAGATCGGCACCGGTGAATCCCGGCGTGCGCCGGGCGATCACGTCGAGGTCGACGCCCGCGGCGATGGCCTTGCCCTTCGCGTGCACCCGGAGCACGGCCTTGCGCCCTTCCAGGTCGGGACGGTCCACCACGATTTGGCGATCGAAGCGCCCCGGACGGAGGAGCGCCGGGTCGAGGATGTCGGGGCGGTTCGTGGACGCGAGGAGGATCACGCCCGTCTGCTGATCGAAGCCGTCCATCTCGACGAGCAACTGATTGAGCGTCTGCTCGCGCTCGTCGTGGCCACCACCGAGGCCCGCGCCGCGATGCCGCCCGACCGCGTCGATCTCGTCGATGAAGACGATGGCGGGAGCGGCCGCCTTCGCCTGCGTGAACAAGTCGCGCACCCGGGACGCGCCCACGCCAACGAACATCTCGACGAAGTCGGAGCCGCTGATCGAGAAGAACGGCACACCGGCTTGGCCGGCGACGGCGCGCGCGAGGAGCGTCTTGCCCGTGCCGGGCGGGCCGTAGAGCAGCACGCCCTTCGGGATCTTGGCGCCGATGTCGCGGAACTTGCCCGGCGCCTCGAGGAACTCCTCGATCTCGCGCAGCTCCTCGACGGCTTCGTCGAGGCCAGCCACATCCGCGAACGTGACTTGCGGCTCGTCCTTGTTGAAAGCCTTGGCGCGCGACTTGCCGAAGCTCATCACTCGCCCGCCGCCTTGTGAGCGGTTGAGGAAGTACAACACCAAGGCCACGATGAGTACGAACGGCAGGATCTCCAGCAGCAGGCTGGTCCATACGCTCGCCTGCTGACTGTCCACCTGGAAGTCGGCGAGATCGGCGTCGATGATCCGTTGCGTAATCCGCGACGTGTAGCCCCCAGGAAAGCGCGTCTCGAACGCGGTGCCGTTGATCAGGTGCCCATGGATGACGTGTTCGGCGTCGAGCAACGTTGCATCCACAACCCCGCCGTCGGCGAGACGCGCGTTGAGGGCGCTCAGCGAGATCGGGACGCGTTCAGTACCGGTGCCGACCATCTGTACGAGCACGACAGCACCGATGGCCGCGACCACGGCCCAGACGAGGAGGCTGCGGCGCATGCGCGCGCGTTTCACTGTGGTGTCGGGCCGACGTACTCGTACACGGCGGGCAGGTTCCGGTAGCGCTCATCGACGTCGAGCCCGTACCCGACGACGAAATCGGGCGGGATCGTGAATCCCACATAGCGCAGGTCGAGGTCGGTGGCCTGGAGGCCTTCCTTCACCAGCAGCGCGCACACTTCGAGCGAACGCGGGTTGCGGGCCGCGAGGTTGCGGCGCAGATACGCGAGGGTGAGTCCGGAGTCGACAATGTCTTCCACCACGAGCACGTCGCGCTCGGTGAGGTCGAGATCGAGGTCCTTGAGGATGCGCACCACGCCGCTCGTGCGCGTGGCCGACCCGTACGACGAGACCGCCATGAAGTCGAACTCGACCGGGCGCTCGATCGAGCGGGACAAGTCGCTCATGAACATGAACGCGCCCTTGAGCACGCCCACGAGGAGCGGTGCGCGGTCGGCGTAGTCGGCAGTGATCTCCTTGCCGAGCTCGCGGATGCGCTCCTGGAGCGCATCCTCTGCGACCACGATCTTCCCCAGATTCGGATCGGGCCCGTCCACTCTTCGGGTCGACTCCACGCAGCAGACCCTATTCGGCCGTGACGTGCAGTCGTCCCGCACTGCGCCAGACTCGCCGCCCGCCGGCAACTTCCGTGGCGCGCACGTCGGCGCGTGCGACCGAGAGCACGCGTTCCACCTCGTCGAGCGACGGGGGCGGTGGGCCCAGCCAGAGCCGTACGGCCCGCCGCGCGAGGACCGGCGGCATCGAGCTCAGCGTGCGGGCCGGTCGATCACCGTTGCTCGGCCATGCGGCTCGGGCCAACGCGTCGAGGTACTCCGACTCTTCGCGCAGGATCGTGGCCTGCCGGGCGAGCACGGGGACGAGGTCGCGACCGGCGCCCTCTGAGAGCACGGGCAGCACATCGTGACGGATCCAGTTGCGCCGCATCGTGAGGTCGTCGTTCGACGGGTCGCGTACGGGGTCGAGGCCGAGCCGGGCGCAGATCGCCTCGGTCTCCTCGCGCCGGATCTCGAGCATCGGCCGCACGAGGTGGTCGCGCCGAGCCGCCATCGCGCCGAGCCCGGCTGCGGCGCTCCCCCGCAGCACGTTGAGGAGCACGGTCTCGGCTTGGTCGTCGGCGGTGTGCCCCACGAGCACGGCAGTGGCGCCGATCGCGAGACGCGCTCGCTCGAGTGCGAGGTACCGCTCGTGGCGGGCTCGAGCCTCGAAGCTCGGACCGAGCGGCACCTGCACCTGCTCGCCGCGAAACCCGACACCAAGACGCGCGGCATGGGTTGCCACGACAGCAGCTTCCGAGTCGCTCCCGTCACGAGCGCCGTGATCCACGTGGACCGCCGTCGGTTGGAGCCCCGACTCACGCGCGAGCACGAGCAGCGCAAGAGAGTCGGGTCCACCGGAGCACGCCACCACGACGGGGGCGACAACGTCGTCGAGCCCGACGAGGCGGTCGAGCGCGTCGTGGAGGTTGACGGCTTCGATCGATCGCACGCAACGATCGTATGCGTCGGTTACGCGACCCGCGCGAGCCACGCAACCGGGGTTGCGAGCTCCTCGTGTGTGGGGAGCGACTCAGGCGAACGCCATGCGGCGTCGAGCGCGCGCGGCCCGGCTTCGAGCTCCACCGCCTCGACGAACGCCTCGCCCACCTCGTACTGGCGCATCTTCGTCTCGAGCCCGAGCGCCTTGTACATCACGCCAGTGATGCCCTGGCTGCGCCGGCGCGACTGGAGCACGCGCGCCATGCGCTCCTGGCCCTCGACATGCGAGCGACCCAGCTCGTTCATCACGCGGTTGCCGTGACCTTCGAGCACCGACATGAGCGCTTGCACTTGCCCGAGCACACGGCGGTGCTCCGGCGAGGCTAGGAGCCCGACGATCCCGCCCTCGTCGAGCGGGTTGCGGCCCCTGCGAATCTCGTCGACGGCGCGGAGCAATGCTCGCACCAGCCGACCCGGGTCGGCGTCGACGCTCGAGAGCGCTTGGTGCACGAGACCGAGGAAGTAGTCGCGCATCCACGGGACGGCGGTGAACTGGGCGCGGTGCGTGACCTCGTGGATGGCGATCCAGAGGCGGAACTCCCGCGGGCGGAAAGCGAATCGCTTCTCGAGCGCGAGCACGTTGGCGCCCACGTAGTACACGGCGTCGTCGGTGGGTGTGCCGTCGTCGTCGGGAACGAGGAGGTCGTACTGCCCGAGCACGCGTTGCGAGAACCATCCGAGCAACACACCGAGCTCCGTGGCCGCCACGCGCCGACCGACGCCCGACACGGGTGAGTGCACCAGGCGTTCTGCCATCCGGCCAGTGAGCGGTCCGAGCAGTCGACGCATCGACGCGACATTGGCGTCGACCCACGCCTGACGATCAACCACCTGAGCGTGGGCGTCGCCGGGAGCGCGCAAGCCGGTGTGCTCGGCAACCAGTGCCTCAGCGCGCGCCGTGACCGTGGCGAAGTCTTCTTCGAGAGATGCCGCGAGGTACGAGTGCTCGAGGGGATCGCGACCAGCGACACGACGGGCGACGCGACCCGCTAGCTCCCAGTCGACCGCGTCGGCGACCGACTCCGAGCCGACGAGCGCCGGGGCGGTCACTCGACCCGCCGGCCCCGGTGCTTCGGAATGAGAATCTTGCGGATGTAGCCCGACGACATGCTGAGCAACATCAGCAAGAAGCTGAACCCGAGGATCGGGCCCAGCCAGTAGAACCACTTGAACTGCTCGTCGGCAAGCATCAGCGCGCGGGTTCCTCCCACTCGGGTCGCCTCCGCTTCGCGCTCCCGGCCGTCCGGCCAGCGCTGCGCTGCGGCTCCTCCCACTCGGAGCCTAGGGCGCCGGTGATCCGGCGCCGTAGATCGTCGGGCATCTCGTCTCGACATCGCGTCGCGATGATCTGGCGAACCTCTATCTCGTACACGAATCCATCGGCACATGGCGGGCAGCGATTCAGGTGCCGACGCATGTTCCAGCGGCGCCAGACCGTCAGTTCACCATCGAGGTAGTGGTACATGCGATGGAAGGCTTTTTGGCAGTCCACCTTGGCGTCCCCCGTCACGCGCCGGCGTTGGCTGTTTCGGGCTGCGGATCGGGAAGTAGCCCTCGATCTCGGGCGAACTCCCACAACCGCTGCTGGAGCTGCTTTCTTCCGCGGTGCAGACGGCTCATGACCGTCCCGATCGGCACACCCATGATGTCGGCGATCTCCTTGTACGAGAAACCTTCGACATCGGCGAGCAGCACCGCCATACGGAACTGCTCCGGCAGCGACTCGAGGGCCTCTTTCACGATCTCGTCGGGCATCGCCTCGAGCACCTCGGTCTCGGGGGTGCGCTCGTTGTTCGCCGCTTCGAGCCCGCCCATGCGCCCGTAGAGCGAGTACTCCTCGACGTCGTCGAAGTCGGTCTCCTCAGGACGGCGCTTCTTGGCCCGGTACGTGTTGATGAAGGTGTTCGTGAGGATCTTGTAGAGCCACGCCTTGAGGTTGGTGCCGTCCTTGAAGCCGCCGAAGCCCCGGTACGCGCGCAGGAACGTCTCCTGCACAAGGTCTTCGGCGTCGGCCGGGTTCCGGGTCATGCGCATCGCGGCCGAGTACAACGCGTCCATGTAGGGCATCGCGAGCTCGGCGAAACGTGCTTGATCGGCCACGAGGCGAGCGTACCGGACCCATGTGACGCGGCCGTTACGGGAAAAACAACCTCTCTCAGTGGCGCCTCAGTGCCGTCCGAACACGAGGACGGCGTTGTGCCCGCCAAAGGCGAACGAGTTCGAGACCACCACACCGTCACCGAGTGCGCGCGGCTCTCCGACCACATCCAGGCCCAGCGCGGGATCCTCGGTCTCGTAGTTGGCCGTGGGCGGAATCGTGCCGTGCTCGAGCGTGAGGAGGCTCGCGACCGCCTCGACCGCGCCCGCGGCACCGATCGAATGCCCGAGCACACCCTTGACCGACGTGACGGGCGGCATCGCGTCGCCGAAAACGTCGCGGATCGCGCACGCCTCGGCCGCGTCGTTGTGCGTGGTTGACGTGCCGTGCGCGTTCACGTGCGCGACTTGTTCTGGCGAAAGGCCGGCATCGTCGAGCGCCAGGCGCATGCAGTCTCGCGCGCCCCGTCCGTCGGGCGGCGGGGCCACGAGGTGGAACGCGTCGGTATTGCGCGCGTACCCGAGGAGCTCGGCCCGGACACGCGCCCGGCGCGCCACAGCATCGGGGAGGCGCTCCAGCACGAGGGCGGCCGCACCCTCCGCGATCACGAAGCCGTCGCGATCCCGGTCGAACGGGCGCGACGCCGCGCCGGGGTCGGCGCTGCGCTCGGAGAGTGCATGTGCCGCGGCGAAGCCGGCCATCACCCACGGGGTGAGCGGCGCCTCCGAGCCGATGGCCACGACGGCATCGGCGCTCCCCTCGCGCAGGAGGCGCATGGCCTCACCGATGGCGTTCGCACCCGCCGCGCAGGCGGTCGAGATCGTGAGGCACGGCCCACGAAACCCCTGGCGCATCGCGATGACCGAAGAAGCAGCGTTCGGCATCGCCATCGGGACGAAGAGCGGGTTCATGCGCCCTTTCACCCCGCTCTCGCCCACGCCCAGAAACTCACGCGCGCCATGGTCGGCAGTCTCGAGACCACCGAAACCAGTGCCGACGACCGTCGCGACACGCGCGAGGTCGTGGTCGAGCGCACCGGCATCGGCGAGAGCCCGCTCGGCCGCGACGATCGCAAGCTGCGTGTTGCGGTCGCTGCGTCGGGCGTCCTTCTCCGACAGGATCGGGCTCGGATCGAAGTCGCATTCGCAACCGAAGCGAATCGGGGACTCCGACACATCGATGTGCTCGATGTTGCGGGCGACCGACCGACCGGCAACCAATGCTTCCCAGAAAGTCTCGAGCGAATCACCGGCTGGAGTCACGAGGCCCACGCCGGTCACTGCGATGGCTCCTGCGCCCCCTTCGCCCATCCTCGGGACGGTATTAGATTTCGCCTCGACATGGCCTTCCCGTCGCTCGATCACGTGGTCGGCCAGCTACGTGCGATCGTCGAAGACGACGGCGTGAGCGCAGACTCGAAGATCGTCGACCTGGGCATCGACTCGCTCGATCTCATGGAGTGGGTGTTCGAGATCGAAAGCGCCGCGGACATCTCGGTCGATGAGTCGGTCTACGAGCCAGAAGGTCTGGCGAACGCGACGGTCCGCGACGTGTACGAGCGCATCAAGCAGGGCGCGTCCGCATAGACGCGCCACCAACTGGGGGTCTGGGATTCCATCACGCCGCGAGCTCACTGATCTGCTGGGCGACGTCAGCTTGTTCTCGCGTTGCTCGAAGCGGGAACGAGCCACCGTTGCGCGCCACATGGAGACCGCATCGTTGCCAGCCGGCACGCCCCTCGTGGAGGAAGGCGAGGAGGGCGACGCCTTCTTCGTGATCCTCGACGGCACCGCGTCGGTGCGCAAGGGCACGCAGACGCTGGCCGACGTTGGTCCCGGCGCCTCGTTCGGCGAGCTCGCGCTGCTCGACGGGGAGCCGAGGAGCGCGAGCGTGATCGCCACTGTCGACGTGAGCGTGGCGGTGCTCGGAGTTCGCATGTTCCGCACGTTGCTCCGGGAGTTCCCCGAGATGGCGATCCAACTGATCGCGGGCTTGGCCGGCGACCTCCGGCGCGCGCGCGACGAGCTCGCCGAGGCCACCCGCGACCGCAACCCATGACACGTCTCGACGTGCGTCTCTCGCACTCGAAGCGCACGTTGAGGGACGCATCAAGGGGTTGGGGCTGATGCGCCGACTGGCGGGTTGGGTCGTGCGCCGACGGTGGTTCATCATCGTCGCGGCCGTGATCTTCGTGGCAGTCGCCGGGTTCGCCGGCTCGGGGGTTCACCAAGAGCTGTCGGCCGGAGGCTTCGACGACCCGGGCTCGGAGTCGGCACACACCTCGGAGCAACTCGTGAGGCGCTTCGTAGGCGCAGGTGAGCCCGAGTTCGTCGTGCTCGTGACTGCCCGGTCGGGATCAGTCGACGACGAAGCCGTCGACGCCGCAGGGCTCGCGATCACCGAGAAGCTCGCGAACGAGCGTGGCGTCGACAACGCATCGTCGTACTGGAGCCTCGACAAGCCACCTCCCCTGAAGAGTCGCGACGGAAGTCAGGCGCTGATCATCGCGGAGCTCGACGGAGAGCAGGGCGAACGCGTCGAGACGGCCGAGCGCCTGTTCCCCAAGTATTCGGGCCGCCACGGCCCAGTGGACCTCGGGATCACCGGGCTCACCGAGGTCGTCCGTCAGGTCAGCGAGCGTTCGAGCAAGGACCTCGAGCGCAGCGAGATCATCACCGCTCCGATCACCGGCATCGCACTGGTGCTCGTGTTCGGGAGCCTGGTCGCCGCGTCGCTCCCCCTCATCGTCGGCATCATCGCGGTGGTCGGCACGCTCCTCGCGCTGTTGCTCATCGCGTCGGTCACCGAGGTGTCGGTCTTCTCGCTGAACCTCACGACGGGGCTCGGCTTGGGCTTGTCGGTGGACTACGGGCTGTTCATCGTGTCGCGCTATCGAGAGGAGATGGCCAAGGGCGTGTCAACCCGCGTCGCGGTGGGTCGAACGATGCAGACCGCTGGCCGCACGGTGGCGTTCAGCGCGATCACTGTGATGATCTCGCTGACCGCGCTCCTCGTGTTCCCGCAGGCCTACCTGCGTTCGTTCGCGTACTCAGGTGTTGCCGTGGTGGCGATCGCCGGCATCGCGGCCGTGGTCGTGCTCCCCGCCTTGCTCGCGGTGCTCGGTGCCAAGGTCGAAGTCGGTCGTATCTTCAAGCCGCGCGAGACCGAGGGGGGCGGGTTCTGGGGCCGGCAGGCGCATCGGGTGATGCGCCAGCCGTGGCCATACGCGATCGGCGTGAGCGCGGTGCTCATCACGCTGGCGATCCCGTTCTTGCACATCCGGCTCGGGCAGGTCGACGACCGTGTCGTGCAACCCCAGGTGTCGAGCGCGCGACGCATGACCGACGCGATCCGCGAGGGCTTCCCGACTCGGGAGAGCTCGGCGATGCGCGTGCTCCTGCGCGACGTGAGCCCCACCGACGACACTGACGCCATCGACGCGTTCGCCAAGGACCTGCGCGAGATCCCGGGGGTTGCACGCGTCGACGCCGCCACCGGCTTCTACCCGTCAGCCGACCAGGCCATCGCACCATTCGGCAAAGGCGAGTTCGTGCCGGCCGATCTCGCCCCCAAGCTCGCCGAGCGGTTCTTCAGTGACGCATTCCCGAACGACACCTGGGTCAACGTGGTACCCGACATCGAGCCGTTGTCGAAACCCGGCGAGCTCTTGCTCGAACGGGTGCGAGCCACACCTGCGCCCTTCGAGTTCACGATCGCCGGCCCGACGGCGCGCCTCGTCGACTCGAAAGAGGCGATCCAAGAGCAGCTCCCGCTCGCGATTGGCTTCATCGCGCTGGTGACGTTCTTGCTCCTCTTCCTCATGACCGGGAGCGTGTTGGTGCCGATCAAGGCACTGCTGCTCAACGTGCTGAGCCTCACCGCAGCGTTCGGCGCGCTGGTCTTCATCTTCCAGGAAGGGCGCTTCGCCGATTTCCTCGGGTACACGCCCACCGGATCGATCGACACGTTCACACCACTGCTGCTGTTCTGCATCGCGTTCGGACTCTCGATGGACTACGAGGTCTTCCTCTTGAGCCGCATCAAGGAGGAGTACGACTACGACCACGACAACGAGCGCGCCGTCGCCGTCGGGCTCGCCAAGACCGGACGCATCGTGACCGCGGCCGCGCTGCTGCTCACGATCGTGTTCCTCGGCCTCGCCACCTCGGAAGTGCTCCAGGTGAAGCTGTTCGGCGTCGGGTTGTTGCTTGCGATCCTCGTCGACGCGTTCCTCATCCGAGCGACGCTCGTGCCCGCGTTCATGCGACTCGCCGGGCGCGTGAACTGGTGGGCCCCGAAGTTCCTCCGCCGCTGGCACCTTCGTTTCGGGATCTGGGAGAACGAGCCGATCAAGCTGCTCGACCGCGCGTTCGAGGCCGAGCGCTAGTTCTTCACCCCCGCTTCGTACCCCAGTTCGTGTCCACGCAGTACTGGAGGATCGTGCGGAAGTAGTCGGGGACTGCGGGCTGGTGCACGTTGTGTCCGGCGAGCGCCGCCTCGGTTGCCGACGTGTCGAACGACGCGCGGAACGCGAAGTACGGGAAGAACTGCTCGGCGGTCCGGAGCAACGGACGACGCCGGCCCCACATGACCGCGTACAGGAACGGGCGAACGATCCGGTACGAGACACGGGGTGAGATCAGCCACGGCCGGCGCACGGCGAAGAACTTCGTGGCCGCGTCGAGGAGCTCGCCGCACGTGCTCTGGCCTTTGGGCCCGGCCGCGAGGTGGAAGCACTTGCCGAGCGTTGCGTCGTTCGCGGCGAGCTCGTGGAACGCGTCGACCACATAGTTGATGGGGACGAGGTCGACGATCCCCTTCGCGTCGAGCGGCACGACCCACGCGAGCCCCGTCGACAGCACCTTGAGCGGCCAGTACAGGACGCGAAAGCTCGACGTCTGGCCGGTGCGCGAGTCGCCCACGATGATGCTGGGACGGAAGATCGTGATGGGCAGCCTGGGTTGGAAGCTGCGCACGAGCTGCTCCGACTCCCACTTCGTCTGCTCGTAGGAGTTGTTGAACGTGGTCGGCGCGAGCTCGTCATCGCGCACCACGCCGTCAGCCAGCCCGGCCACGTATGCAGTGCTGAAGTGATCGACCCGGTGTAGATGTCCCCGAGCCTGGATCGCCTCCGCGAAGCGGAGCACGTTGCGCGTGCCCTCCACGTTGATGCGGCGAGCCTCGTCGAGGGGTGAGTCGAACATGACGGTTGCCGCGCAGTGGACGACCCGATCGACCTCGTCGGCGAGGCGCGCACCATCCGCGGGATCGGCGAAGAGCATCTCGTCGGTGATGTCGCCGGCGACCGCGTGACACCGGCCGCGCTGCTGCGGGGTCAGGTCGCCACCGACCGGACCGAGGAGCTGGTCCAGGCGGCGCTCGGGCGACGCGCGTCGGCTCGACCTGAGGAGGCAGTGCACCTCCACGTCGGGGTCACGCCGAACCAGGTCCCAGAGGATGCGCCGGCCGAGGAACCCGGTCGCCCCCGTGAGGAGGACGGTCATCGCGACGCGGCGGGCGCCAGGACGAGAGCGATGTAGCGCGACTTGCCGCGCAGCACCTTGTGCGCGTTGGCGGCGCGGTCGAACGCCTCCCAGTCGTCGACGGTCAGCGCGCGCAGCATCGGGTTCTGGATCGTCATGCCCCGCCGACCCCAACGGCGCCGACTCAGCCACGCCACGAGGTTGAAGAGGCTCTGGACCGGTTCGGTCACGTGCGCCGTCCAGTTGTGCACGGCGACCACATCGAGCCCCGCCGCGGCGGCGTTGGCGCGGTACTCAGCCATCGTGTCGAAGCGCGCGAACTGCCAGATGGCGCGCACGGCGGTTGCGTCGTCCGACTCCCAGAACCCCGGATCGACATCGTCGTCGGTCATGAAGTCCACGACCAGGGCGCGGCCGCCGGGGCGCAGCACCCGCCGGGTCTCGGCGAGAAAGCGGGCACGGTCGGGGAAGTGGAAGGCCGCTTCGAGACACAGCACCCGGTCGACGGATGCGTCGGGGAGGTCGAGCTTGGTTGCGTCGCCCTGGCGGTACTCGAGGTTCGGCGCGTTGCCGTAGAGCGTGCGCGCCACGTCAACGCTCTCGGGCAGCAGGTCGATCCCGATCACCTGGGTCTTGGGATGCGTGCTCGCCAGCGTGAACGAGGTTGCGCCGCGCCCGCAGGCGATGTCGAGCACTGCATGGTCGGGCTCCGGCCCGAG
>JANOHN010000045.1:0-1512 GCA_031406505.1 Acidimicrobiia bacterium
CGATCGAGGTCTTGCGCTTGGCGCTGGCGAGGGCGAGCTCGAGCGCCCGCTCGGCGATCCCGACGTACACGGTGGCGATCAGTGGCAAGGCCCACACGGTCATCGCCACGAGGTAGGGATCGCTGCCATCGCCGGCGGGCACGACCCGGCCGATGCGGGCGTCGGGCACGAACACGCCCTCGAGCACGGTGTCGTGGCTCTGGGTCGGTCGCATCCCCAGTGTGTCCCAGGTTTCGACGACGCTCACGCCAGGGCTGGTGCGCTCGACGAAGGCGTGGATGGTCTGGGGTCCGCCGGGGGCGTCGGGATCGATGGCGTGTGCGCCCAACCAGGTCCATGCTGGGCCGTTGGATCCGAACTGCTTGCGCCCGGTGAGACGGTAGCCGCCGGCGACGCGCTCGGCATGACAGGTCGACAGCAGGACGGGGATGTCGTTGCCCGACTCGGCGTGACCGGCGGCGACGATCTGGCCGTCGACGGCGGCCTCGAGGATCCACCGCTGCGAGCTGTCGCCGGCCCGCTCGAGCTCAGCGGCGGCGCCGACCCAGTACGTGTGCATTGTCATCGCCAACGCGGTCGCCGGCGCGTAGCGAGCCAGGCGCCGCTGGCTGGCGGTCATCTGGGCGAGGTCGAGCCCCCATCCGCCGAGGTGCTCGGGCACAGCAGCGCACAGGTAGCCGACATTGCGCAGCTCCGCCAGATCCTCGTGGAAATAGGCGTTGACCCGGTCGAGCTCGCCGGCTCGAGCGCGGAAGCGCTCCAGCATGTCGACGGGCAGTTGGGGGCGCTGCCGCGGTGGCGTTGTGGTCGCCGAGGTGTTGGTGGTGGGGGTGGTGGTGGGGGTGATGGCTGAGGTGGTCATGACAGTGAAGGCGTGAATCCGCGCCTCACGATGTGAAGGGCTGGGGTGGTCATGACAGTGAAGGCATGATTCCGCGCCTCACGATGTGACGGCTCAGCAGCGTGACCGTCGCGATGGAATCAAGGCTCTCGCCCCACTCGGGCTCGTGGCAGACGACAAGTCCAAATCTCCACGACGCTGAGTGAGCGGCGATACGAGGTGTCGGATTAGGCACGCCATGTACGATCCGTGCTGTGGACGACCAGCTGTCGAGCCAGTTCCTCGAGTCGACTCGGCGTGCCGCGGGCACGGATTGGATGGCCGACGCGGTGCTTTATGAGATCTACCCGCAGTCGTTCGCGGATTCCGACGGGGACGGCATCGGCGATCTCCGCGGTGTGATCGAGCGGTTGGACTACATCGCCTCGTTGGGTGTCGATGCGATCTGGTTCAACCCGTGTTTCGCTTCACCGTTCGTCGATGCCGGTTACGACGTGTCGGACTACCTCACGATCGCGCCGAGATACGGCACGAACGCGGACATGATCGAGCTCGTCGCCCAAGCGAAGCAGCGTGGCATCAGGGTGCTGCTCGATTTGGTCGCCGGCCACATCCGTGCCTATCGCCTCGAGGAGCGGAGACTCTTGGACTTCGATGCGGTCACCGTGCCG
>JANOHN010000053.1:0-5102 GCA_031406505.1 Acidimicrobiia bacterium
TCGGTGGGAGTTCGGCCCGTCTTGACCGAAGCTGCTGATGCGGACGAACACGAGCCGCTCGTCGAGGTCGCCGGGTGCGATGTGCCACTGCTCGAGCGTTCCGGGGCGGAAGTTCTCGACGACCACGTCGGCCGTTGCGGCCAACCGGCGGAACACAGCCTGGCCTTCGGGGCGCCGCAAGTCGATCGTGACGCTCTTACGGCCGCGCCCTTCCACGGCCCAGAACAACGAGTACTCGGCGCCGCCGGCGTCGGGGACGAACGGTCCGATCTCGCGCATGAAGTCGCCCGTGCCCGGCTGTTCGATCTTGATGACCTCGGCGCCCTGCTCGCCCAGCAGTCCGGCACAAAACGGCGCCGCGATGCGCGTTCCGAGATCGAGGACCCGCACGCCGCTGAGCGGAGCAGCCAACGTCAGCCCTTGCCGCGAAGGCGCTTCTCCGCTGTGCGAGCGATCGCCTTCAGCTGCTTGACGGTCGGGCCTTCGCCATTCCCAGCAGTGTTGAGGATGACGACGTAGGGCCCCGACACGAACTCGACCGCGACCGCTGCCTCTGCGGGATCGCCCGGGCTACGGGCCACCGCATAGGAACCGTTCGCGATCTTCGGAAACTTGACCTCGTCGTACACGATGCTAGACGGCGGCACACCGGCAGTGACCACGTTGTCGACCGACCCGCAGGCAACGCCGGCACGCGCGGTGGCGGTGCGGTGCTTGAACGCCGCTCTCGCTGCATTGGTATCGGGGTAGCTGATGACGACCTGAGACAACGCGGTGACCGGCGGCTGCTCAGGTCCCGGCACGGTGAACTGGATGCCGATGAAGTTCAATGCGGCTTCGTCCGCTTCGAAGGTCTGAGTACACGCATCGGCGTCGATCGCAAACTGGTTCACGATCGTCTCTACCCTGGGCTCGCCCGCAAGATCGACCGAGCCAGGGAGATCGGAAGGCTGCAGGAAGCCGGGTTCCTTGGTTGCGCCGTACGCCGCTGGTGCCGCGAGCAGGCCCACGCTCAGCACCAAGGCCACACCGCCGATTGCCATCGTCGCTCGAGTCATGGTGGCCCTTCCAAGTGTTCGAGCGACGCTATCCGGCGCGTGCTGCGGGCTTGGGCTCTCGCGGCAGGCCGAGCACGCGCTCGCCGAGGATGTTGCGTTGGATCTCGTTCGTTCCCGCCCAGATTGATGACGCCTGGTAGTAAAGCCACGAACGCTGCCACTCGCCGTCGCCCGGGTTGTCTCCCGCGGCGCGCCACAACGGTGCGGCGGGGCCGAGGACTGCCATCACCGTGTCGTGCAAACGCTTGCTCATCTCGCTCCAGTAGAGCTTGAGCGCACTGCCCTCCGGTCCAGTGTCCTGCCCCTTGGCCACCCGAGACAGCGTCCGCCAGTTGTGCAGCTGGAAGAGGCGAACCTCGACCGCGGCCTGGGCCAAGCGCGGTCGGAGGCGGGGATCGTCGAATGCGTCCGACTCGAGCGCGAGGCGCAACAGCTCTTCGAGTAGCTGTACGTGGATCACGAGCTGTCGCGGGTTGATGCCGCGCTCGTGAGTCAGCGTCGAGTTCGCGACGCGCCACCCTTCGTGCAACGGGCCGATCAGGTGATCGTTCGGGACGACGACCTCGTCGAAGAACACCTCGTTGAACTCGGTTTCATCGGTGATCTGGCGCAATGGCCGGACCTCCACGCCGGGCGCACGCATGTCGACGGCGAACGCCGAGATGCCTTGCTGCTTCGGCGCGTCGGGATCGGTACGCGCGAGGCAGAGTCCCCAATCGGCGAACTGTGCGTAGCTCGTCCACACCTTCTGTCCCTCGAGACTCCAGCCGTCGTCGGTGGCCGTCGCCTTGGTGGAGACCGCCGCAAGGTCGCTTCCCGCGCCGGGCTCGCTAAACAACTGGCACCACAGCTCTTCGGCCGGGAGGACCTTTGAGAGCCAACGCCGCTTCTGCTCGGGCGTGCCGTGCGCGAGCAACGTGGGACCCACGAGGTTGACGCCGATCCGCCCGACGAGCTCGGGAGCCCGAGCTCGTGCGAGCTCCTCGGTGACAATGAAGTGCTCGACGGCACCAGCGCCGCGCCCGCCGTACTCCTCGGGCCAGGCCACGCCGACCCAGCGGGCGCCGGCGAGCTTGCTCTGCCACGTGCGCAGAAACGTGACCTCTTCGGCCAGATCATCGAAGCGCGGTGGCAACCCATTGCCGTATTCCCACGGCAGATGCTCTTGCAGCCATGCGCGGAACTCGGCGCGCAGCGCGGCTTCGTCCGCAGTGGGAGTCAGATCCACAAGTTGGCTAGTCGCGAGCGTCTACCGCGACGTACTTCTGTATCGTGGGGCCGGTGTAGATCTGGCGCGGGCGTCCGATCTTCGTGTTCCGGCTCTCCATCATCTCTTTCCAATGCGCGATCCACCCGGGAAGCCGCCCCATTGCGAACAGCACGGTGAACATCTCGGTCGGGAACCCGAGCGCGCGGTAGATGAAGCCCGAGTAGAAGTCGACGTTGGGGTAGAGGTGGCGCTCGACGAAGTACTCGTCTTTGAGTGCGATCTCTTCGATCGCGCGCGCGAGGTCGATGAGTTCGTCGGATTTGCCGAGCTCATCGATGACCTGGTCGGCCGTCGCCTGGAGGATGCGGGCGCGCGGGTCGTAGTTCTTGTACACGCGGTGACCAAAACCCGAGAGCTTGAAGGGGTCGTCTTGGTCCTTGGCCATCTCGATGTACTTCGAGATGTTGCCGCCATCGCTGCGGATGCGCTCGAGCATCTCGATCACGGCCTGGTTCGCGCCGCCGTGCAACGGGCCCCACAGCGCGTTGATGCCGGCCGAGATCGAGGCGAAGAGGTTGGCATCGCTGGAGCCGGCGAGACGGACCGTGGACGTGGAGCAGTTTTGCTCGTGATCGGCGTGCAGGATCAGCACTTGCTTCATGGCATGCACGGCGATCGGGCTGACCTCGTAGGGCTCCGACGGGACCGCAAACATCATCGTGAGGAAGTTCTCGATGAGATCGAGTGAGTTGTTCGGGTACAGGAACGGCTGACCGATCGAGCGCTTATAGGCATACGCCGCAATCGTCGGGAGCTTGGCCATGAGCCGCACGATCGAAAGTTGCACTTGTTCGGGGTCGTGCGGATCGTTGCTGTCGGGATAGAAAGTGGACAGTGCGCTCACGACCGAGGCCAGCACGCCCATCGGGTGTGCGTCCTTCGGGAACGCATCGAAGAATCGCTTCGCATCCTCGTGCAGCAGTGTGTGCTTGCGGATGCCGTAGCGGAAGTCGTCGAGCTCCTCGCGGGTTGGGAGCGCGCCGTAGATGAGAAGATAAGAAGTCTCGAGGAACGACGGCTGGTGTCCTTCGACGAGCTGCTCGATCGGGATCCCGCGGTAGCGCAGGATGCCCTCTTCGCCGTCGATGAAGGTGATCGCCGACTCGCATGATCCCGTATTGAGGAAGCCCGGGTCGAGCGTGATCATCCCGGTCTGCGAGCGGAGCTTCGCGATGTCGATGCCGAGCTCGTTCTCTGTCCCGCGCACGACGGGAAGCTCGATCTCCTTCTCGCCGTAACGGAGGTACACGGGTTCCTCGCTCATGCTCCCCGCTCTCGGCGCGGTGCGCCGGGCCGCTCGGGCCACGCTCGCTGCGCCGCAGGGTACCTGCGTCGCGGACGCTTGCTCACCGAATCTCCTTCTGTCGACCACCAGCCTATCGGCGTCGGCATCGGCGCTAGAAGTCGGTCCGGTAGCCTCCGCGTTCGTGGACTTCGATCTGTCCGACGATCAGCTCGCACTGCGCGACGGCGCTCGCGATCTGCTCGACGGTCTGGCCGATCCCGCGCGTGTTCGGGCCGTCGTGGAAGCCAATGGCGGCATCGACGCCGATCTGTGGAACGCGATGGCCGAGCAGGGGTGGGCGGGCGTGGCCATCGACGAGGCGCACGGCGGCTTAGGTCTCGGAACAGTCGAGGTGTGCGTGCTGCTCGAAGAGGTGGGCCGTCACGCGGCGCCCGCACCGGTGGCCTCCACCGCGCTGGTGCTCGGCGCGCTCGACGACGCGGGTGCGACCGAGCAGGTCGAGCGACTGCTGGCGGCGAGCGCCGTGGGTTGCGCGGCGTGGAGCCGACGCTCCGACGCGGTCCGGGCCGAACCCGACGGCGCCGGTTGGAGGCTCACCGGGCGCGCGGACCCCGTGCCGTACGCACCTTCGGCGGCACTCGCGGTGGTGGTCGCCGCGACGACCGACGGGACTCGGCTCTTTGCGGTCGATCTCGACGAGCACGGCCGTCCGGCGCGGGAGCCGGCCATGGATCGGACCCGTGAGCTCGGCTGGCTCGCGTTCGACGGCACGCCGGCGACAGGCCTTGGCGATGAGGCTGCCGTCGATGCGTTCGTGAGTCGGGGTGCCACGTTCGCGGCGGCCGAGATGCTCGGAGGCGCGGAGCGGGCGCTCGAGATGGCGGTCGAATATGCCAAGGACCGGGTGCAGTTCGGTCGACCGATCGGCAGCTTCCAGGCAGTGAAGCATCGGTGTGCCGACATGCTGGTCGACGTTGAGGGCATGCGATCCACGTCGTACTGGGCGGCGTGGTGCATCGGTGCCGCAGATCCCGAAGCGTCGATTGCCGCGTCCACCGCCAAGGTGTGGTGCTCCGACGCGTCGAAGCGGGTGATGGCGTCGGCGCTCCAGGTGCACGGAGGCATCGGCTTCACGTGGGAGCACGACCTGCATCTCTTCTTGAAGCGAGCGCAGCTCGACCAGCTCACCTTCGGCGACGCCGTGTTCCACCGGGAACGGCTCGCCGGCTTGCTCCGCACGCGTGTCGAAGTCGGCGAGAGCGTCATCTAGCGAGCGTCTGGACTAGCGGTCGATGTGCTCCGCGGCTCGGGCGCGCAGCGCGCCGCGGTCAGGTTTGCCTGCCGCCAGGAGTGGGAGCTCGTCGATCCGCACCACGCGCTCGGGTGTCTTGTAGCGGGCAACCCCACTCTGCTCGAACCACGCGCCGCATGCTTCGACGTCGAACGGCGCGGACGAGACGACGAACGCACACACTCGCTCACCCAGACGATCGTCGGGGTATCCGACGGCCACCGCCTGGCGGATGTC
>JANOHN010000090.1:0-3914 GCA_031406505.1 Acidimicrobiia bacterium
CTGCAGTGTGGTGCTCTCCGTGGAGCGCGGGAAGCGCCTGCGGACCACGGGACAGCGCGCCCGTGCCGACAAGGCGGTGTGGCTCGAGGTCAACGGCAGGTTCGGTCAGGGTTGGGTCTTCGAAGGACTGGTTCGAGACGCATGATCACGAGCGGTCCTCGCCAGCGAGCGATTGAGTGAGCTGTGGTCCACGCCTACCGTGTGTTCGGGATCACGAACGATGGATGCGCTCGTGCGATCGAGGCGGAGCTGCGGAAGGTGGACGGGATCCGCTTGGTCGAGGTTGATATCGCTCGCAAGGTGGTGCGTGTCAGTGGCAAGGTGTCGGACGCCGTCGTCCGAGCGGCGATCACCGCCGCGGGCTATGGGATCGCCGACAGCGTGAAGCGCTGAGGACTCCGTCACGGTGCTCTGTTGACCTGGCCGTGCTCGTGCTCCGTCGGCGTGCTGCCAGCTACGACGACATATCGTAGGAAATCCGTCGCATAAACCCCGTGGGGTGATGCCAAGCGCCGAGGGAGCCGTGAGAGCCGAGCAAGGGCCAAGTTCCTGATGCGGGGCGGAATTGCGTGGCGCAACCTCACGCGTGAGCGGACGCGGCTCGCGATCTCAGTGGGCGGGGTGGCGTTCGCGGTGCTGCTCATCTTGCTCCTCCGCGGCCTCTACAGCGGGTTCCTCGATCAGGCGACGGAGTACGTGCGCAGTGTCGACGCCGAACTCTGGGTTGCGCAGGCGGGAACGCCGGGCGATTTCTCGCATTCGGTGTCCCTGCAACCCCCCGAGCGAGCGGACGCGATTCGCGACGTCCAAGGCGTGCGTCGGGTGACCCCGCTGCTCGGCCGACGCGTCCAGCTCGGGGCCAACGCTGGGGGCGGCGAGCACGTCGACGTGTACCTCTTGGGCATCGAACCGTCGACTGGAATCGGAGGGCCCCCCGAAGTCGAGAACGGGCGACGCGTGCCCCGTGCAGGCGAGATCGTCGTCGACCGAGTGCTGGCTGAGAATCAGGGGCTCGAGCACGGCGACATCGTCGAGGTCGGCGGTGTTCGCCTGCGGGTTTCTGGCATCGCGCGTGGTGGCAACACGATCGTCTCGCAGTTCGCATGGACCACGACCGACGATGCGGCGCGAGCACTCGGTTTTCGCGATGTCGTGAACTACTTCTTGGTGGAGACCGCTGACTCTCCTCCTAAGGTTGCGGCGGCGATCAGCCGCTCGGTGCCGGGCACGCGGTCGTTCACGAAGGAAGAGTTTGCCGACGCCAACACCGAGATCATCACCGAGAGCTTCTTGCCGATCATCCTGGTGCTGGTGCTCATCGCGTTCGCCATCGGTACCGCCGTGATCGGGCTCACGATCTATACCGCGACGCTCGAGAAGCGGCGCGAGTACGGCGTGCTGAAGGCGATCGGCTTCTCGAATCGGCGCCTGTACGGCGTGGTGTGGCAGCAGACGCTCATTGCCACCGTCATCGGCCTCGCCGTTGGCGTCGGGCTGACTTGGGTGCTGGCCGCCTTGATCGAGGATCTGCTCCCGTCGTTCGTGGTCACGCTGGGTGCTTCGGATGTCGCGCTCGTTGCGGCCGTGTCGGGTGCGATGGCGCTGCTTGCCTCGTTCCTGCCCATGCGCCCCGTGGCGCGACTTGACCCTGCGCAGGTGTTCCGTGTCTGACGCGACACGCGACGTCGCGGCACTGAAGGTCGAGGATGTGACCAAGACCTACGGCGAGGGCGACGCGGTCGTTACCGCCGTGGCGGGAGCGTCGTTCAGCGTCGTCCGCGGCGAGATCGTGCTGGTGCAAGGACCATCCGGCTCCGGCAAGACGACCCTGCTCGCCATGTGCGGCGCTTTGCTCCGCCCCGACGCGGGTCGCATCTGGGTCGACGGCGTCGAGGTAACGGCTCAACCGGAACGCCGTCTCCCCGAGGTCCGTCTGCGCAGGGTCGGCTTCGTGTTCCAGGCGGCCAATCTCCTCGCCAACCTGAGCGCGCTGGAGAACGTCCAGGTCGTCATCGAGGCCGCGGGCGCGAAGCGACAGGACGCGTCCCGGAGGGCACGGGACCTCCTTTCGCAACTTCGGCTCGCGGATCGACTCGACAGCCTGCCGCGCCAGCTGTCCGGCGGTGAGGCGCAGCGGGTGGCGATCGCTCGGGCATTGGCGAACGATGCGCCGGTGCTGCTCGCTGACGAGCCGACCGCGAACCTCGACTCGCGGGCCGGCTATCAGCTGATGCATACCCTCGAACTGCTGGCCAAGGAGGAAGGCCGCGCCGTTCTCGCGGTGACGCACGACCACCGTGTCGAGGACGTCGCCGATCGTGTCCTCTGGCTCGAAGACGGACATCTGGCCGATCGGCCACCCAGTGTGACGGAGACCGCTCGTGACCCCGTGTGTGGGATGACGATCTCCGTCGAACGCGCGGCGGCGTCCCGCGTCGTGCGAGATCGGAGCTACATGTTCTGCTCCGAGATCTGCGTCGATCGCTTCGACGCCGACCCGGCGCGCTTCATCGACCAGGAGGCGGACTCCGAATGACACGTATCTTCGACGTGCCCGGCATCTCGTGCGACCATTGCAAGCGGTCGATCGAGCACGAGGTCGCCGCCGTGGCCGGTGTGACCAGCGTTAATGTCGATGTCGAAGCTCGCACGGTGACCATCGACGCCACGGCACCGGACGGGCTTATCAAGGCGGCCATCCACGAGGCCGGGTACGACATCGCGAACATTCGCGAAAACTGAACTCACGAGAGTAGCGATGGAGGGCCATTCACGGACTGAAGACCGCTGCCCGCGTATTCGTCGGCCGCGCAGTGGATGACCGAACCCAAGCCCTGCTTCATGACGGTCATGTCGGGGGTTCTTCGTGAACGCGTCGCACGAGACGTACGCAACCGACAGCAGTGTCAGCGAGAACCAGACGACGAGCACCGCATCGCGATCGGCCCAGCACGGGCAACGAGAGGTCTGTCGTCGCAGGTGAAACGTACCGGCGGAGCGCCTGGGGGAATCCGGCCAGAGAAGCGCGACCGTTCCAGTGGACGGTCGGACCTCACCTCGCGGGCGGCGAGTCCAGCAGTATCTACTACAACTCGTCGTGGGCTACGGTAACGCCGACAAGTGCGAGTGATCGCAACCCAACATTCGGGCTCAGGGTGCGGCTGTCCGAGCTCCTTGCTCACCCGTCGCACAGGGGGTGCTCATGTCGCCGAAGTCGCGAAGGCGAAAACCGAAGAAGGCAGTCCGACCGAAGCGGGTGTCCACTCGATCCGAGCCAGTAGCCGAGTACGCCGGCCGCTACACGCCACCATCTCTGCGCAAGATCCGATTCCGCCCGACGTGGCACAAGCTGGTGGGTGGCGTTTTGATCGTGGCTGGTGTCGCGCTGTTCATAGCGTGCGAGGCGAGCTTTGCGAACATTCACGCCTTCGGAGGACACATTTGGTACGCCGTGGGCCTAGGCGTGGCGGCGAGCAGCATGTGGTGGTTCGGCGCCTTCGATGCACCCACATGACGTCGACCATCCGTCATGAAGCTGGGCCAAGCTCGACGAGGTGTTGGCGAGAATCCCAATCCCACCTTTCTGTCGTTTCGCAGATCGGTTCCTTCAGTCTGTAGTCGGATATGGAATCGCTGCGTTGAACATGCCCGCGGCGCCGGATCCCGATCACCGGCCCGGGCGAGCCCGCCGCCGGGGGCTCGTGCTCGGTGTACTGGGGTTGGTGGGGATCGTCGCAGCTGTGGCGGTTGCGCTCACATGGTCGGATTCGTCGCGGCCGGTGCGCGTGGGCCCGGCTCGATCGGGTGGCCGAGCCGTGCCCTTCGAGCTCGAGGACGTGCGCGACCCCATGCGCACCGTCGCACTCGCAGACTCCCAAGGTCGGCCGGTGGTGTTGAACTTCTGGGCGTCGTGG
>JANOHN010000078.1:0-4038 GCA_031406505.1 Acidimicrobiia bacterium
CGGGCACTTGCGTGCCCGTGACGGCCATCCCTCTCGACCGGCAGTTGCCTGCCGGCTCTAGCGGTCTACCCGGGGGTGTCTGCGTGCGGGCCGCACTCCCCCTGTCTGACCTTGCTCCCGATGGGGTTTGCCGAGCCACCCGGGTCGCCCCGGGTGCTGGTGCGCTCTTACCGCACCGTTTCACCCTTGCCTGTGCGGATCACTCCGGAGACTGACCCGCCATCGGCGGTCTGTTCTCTGTGGCACTTTCCTGCGGGTCGCCCCGACTGGGTGTTACCCAGCACCGTGCCCTGTGGAGTCCGGACGTTCCTCGGATCGGTTCACCTCTTTCGAAGATCCCGATACGCGGCCGTCTGGCCGACTCACCACCGCAACCAGTGTCCCACGCGCTCGCTGCTGCGTGAAACGCGAATCTCGGCGGTGCTTCCACCCGTTGCACCACAGTCGGACGTTCGGACCGGCCCAGCCTCTACGCTGCCGGGCGTGTCCACGCCTGCCCTCGCGGTTGCCGAACGCGCCCTGCTCGACGAACGCCGCACGCTCACCCGCGGCGAGGCCGGCGCGGTCGCCGCGATCCCCCTCGATCGACTGCCCGACGTCGTGGCGCTCGCGCACCAAGTGCGCCTGGCATGGTGCGGCCCGGAGGTGGAGCTCGAGAGCCTGATCAACGCCAAGTCGGGCGCGTGCCCCGAGGACTGCGCCTTCTGCTCCCAGTCGGCCCGCTTCGCGACCGAGGTCGACGTGTACCCGTTCCTCGATCTCGACGAGGTCGTCGAGGCCGCGCGAGCCACGCGAGCCGCGGGGGCAACCCAGTTCTGCATCGTCGTTGCCGTACGTGGGCCCGAGGAGCGACTGCTGCGCAAGGTGATCGACGCCGTGGGTGCCGTGCACGACGAGACCGGCCTCGAGGTTGCGTGCTCACTCGGGCTCTTGAACCGTGAGCAAGCCGAACGCCTCGCGGCGGCGGGCGTGCGCCGCTACAACCACAACCTCGAAACGTGTCGCGCGGTGTTCCCGAGCATCTGCACCACGCACACCTACGACGACCGGGTCGAGACGGCGCGGCTCGCCATCGACGTGGGCATGGAGCTGTGCTGCGGCGGGATCCTCGGCATGGGCGAGACCCTCGAGCAGCGCGTCGACTTCGCGTTCGAGCTCGGCGAGCTCGGGCCGTGCGAGGTGCCGATCAACCTGCTCGACCCACGACCGGGCACCCCGCTCGCCGACGAATCGCTGCTCTCGCCGCGCGAGGCGCTCCAAGCCATCGCGCTGTTCCGCCTCATCCTTCCCGGCGCCTGGCTCCGACTCGCCGGCGGTCGTGAGCGCGTGCTCGGCGAGCTCCAGGCGATGGGTCTGCTCGCCGGCGCCAACGCCCTCATCGTCGGCAACTACCTCACCACCGGGGGTCGGGCCGCGGAAGAGGACCACGCGCTGCTCGAGGCGCTCGGGATGCCCATCGCCGACGGCCCGGGCGAAGGTCGCTTCGTGGTCGACGCCGATGGCGCGCACGCGCGACCAGCACGCGCCACGATCCCCGTCCGCGCTGAATAGCTGGTTCAGCGGGCCGAAAAGCTCGTCTCGTTGAAGGTGAGCACGACGGGACCGCGGTCGATGCGGGTGATCGACCCAAGATCGAGGCGCATGCGCCACGAGATCTCCGGACCCGTGCGCAAGACCCACGCCACCGCCGCCTTGATCGGCGACACGTGGCTGACTGCGATCACGAGCCCATCGCCCGCGCGCTCCAACAGCTCGGCTGCGCACTCGGCCGTTCGCTCCTGCACCGCGACGAGGCTCTCTCCGCCCGGTGGGGCGAAGGTGGGATCGGCGCGCCACCGTCGAAGGTCGTCTTCGGGCACCTCGTCGAAGCCGCGCTCGTCCCACTCGCCGTAGTCCATCTCGATGAGCCGCTCGTCGCGCTCGATGTCGAGCCCGAAGCGGTCGGCGATCGCGGTGGCCGTCTCGACCGCGCGTTGGAGCGGGCTCGTCACGACGGCGAGCGGTGTCGGACCTGCCGCGAGCGCGCTCGCCACTGCCGCTGCTTGCGAACGCCCCTTCTCGGTGAGCTCCGGGTCGGCGCGGCCAAGCAAACGACCGGCGCGATTCGTGGCCGTCTCGCCGTGACGCACGAACGCGATCACGGCGTGCGCTCCTCCTTGAGCCGCCCGGTGCGCTTGAACTCGGCGCGCGGCCCGGGCAGATACAGATCGAACTGACCGACAACCCACCAGATCGCGACGAGGCCCACGACCTCCTCGATCAGGACCACCCACCACACCGGGAGCAATCCCTCGTGGCCGAAGCGCTCGCCGAGCGCGGGCCACCAGAACACCTTGTCGTGCGTGAACGCACCAGAGAGCACGAGCCCCGAGAACACGCCGATGGGCACGCACAGCAGGCGGCGACGGAGCAGTCGAGATCGTCCGATCGTCGCCACCATGACGAGCGCGAGCATCGCGGCGGGCAGCACCAATGCATGGCCGATGGCGAAGTGCCCCACCGGGAGATCGATGATCAGCGGCGCCAGCGCGCCCAGCGCTACGAGTCGGTAGTCGATGCCGCTGCTGCGGAACACGTTGGCCACGAGCAGCACCGCCACGCCGATGTACCAGAGGAACATGGGACGCGTTCGCTATTCGGGCGCGTCGAGCGCGGTGTTCACGAGCAGGTCAGCGTCGGTGTTCTGCTCGCGGGGCACGTGCGCGAGGTCGATCTCGTCGTACTCACGGAGCAGCTCCAACGCTTGCGCGTGCAACGGACGAAGCCCGGGATGCTTCACCTTCCACTTGCCCTCGAGCTGGCGAATCACGAGGAGCGAGTCGGCCCGCACGCGCACCGCTCGCGCCGGGAAGGCCTTGGCTGCTTCGAGCCCGGCAATGAGTGCCCGGTACTCGGCCACGTTGCTCGTCGCCACACCGATGCGCTGGCTCACGCTGGCAAGTCGCACCGGCGGGTCGGTCGACGGGTCGAGCACCACGGCGCCGATCGCGGCGGGCCCGGGATTCCCCCGCGCGCCACCGTCGCTGTAGATGGCGATCGCGTCGCGCTGGGTCATGGCACGCGCATCAAGGGACCAGGATGCAGCCGCAGTTGTCGCAGTACTCGACCGAACCTGGTGGCGCGTGGCGGACGCGATCCACTTCGGTGGCCGGGATCGTGAGGTGGCAACCCTGGCAGGTGTTGCCGACGAGCCGCGCGGCACCCACTCCATTGGCCTTCTCGCGGCGACGTTCGTACTCCGCGACCAAGTCGGAGTCGATGCCGGCAACGGTGTCGTCCCGCGCCGCACGCTCGCCAGCTGCCTCGGCGTCGATTGCGGCTTCGGCTGCGACCAGCGCTTCGTTGGCCGCGACCACCGCCGCGCTCACGTCGACCAGCTGGCGTTCGAGCTCGCCGACCTGCTCGTCGAGTGGCTCGCGGCGCTCCATGCTGACGAGGGCGCGGTCCTCGATCTCGTGTTGACGCTTGCGGAGCTGCTCCACGTCGGCCTGGAGCGCTTGGAGCTCACGGGGCGACGCGACCTCGCCGGAGTAGAGCCGGCGCTCGGCCGCGGTCGCCTGGGCCGCGAGCGACTCCGCCTCGTCGTTGTGGCGCTTCTCCTCGGCAAGCACGTCGTCGCGCGCGGCACGCGCCTGGTCGAGCTCACGTTGCACCGATGCGGCCGTCTGCTGACACTCCGCGTAGGTCACACGGTCGGCGAGGGTCTCGCGCCGGTGACGCAGACGGTCGAGCGCGACGTCTCGCTCCTGGAGCGTGAGGAGCGGCTCGAGCGTGGTCACTGCCGCCGACGTTAGGCGCGCGGGCGGATGCTCAAGGAGCCGGCTGACAGCCAGGGGTAATGAGATCCGTATCGACGCATACCGTGGTTGACGTCGTCGACGGGCCGGTCGTCGGAGGGACGGTCGGTGGCGGTGGCGGTGACGTCGGGGCCACGACCACCGTCGGCTGCACCTCGGTGACGATGGTGGTCTGGCCCGGTAAGAGCCCGTTGAAGGTCGCGACCCGCCCGTTCTCGGTCACGAACGCGGCCGAGCGGGC
>JANOHN010000113.1:0-28772 GCA_031406505.1 Acidimicrobiia bacterium
GCGCCCGCAGCAAGCCCAGCTCGTGCGTTCGCTGCGCCACGATGATCGAGAACGTGTTGTAGATGATGAACGCGCCGACGAACAGTGCGATGAGCGCGAACACCAACAAGAAGACGTTGAAGAACTGGAGGTTCTGCTTGATGCCCTTGGCGCCATCGTCGGCGATCTGCGCACCGGTGAGGACCTCGACACCCGTCACGCCTTCTGCCTCGAGTCGGGTTCGCACGCGGTCCCGGAGGTCTCGCTGTGAGACGCCGTCCGTTGCCTTGATGCGGATCTCGTCGTAGAGACCCTCGCGATCGAGCACGGTCTGTGCCGTGTCCGTGTCGAACGCAGCAAGCGTCGCCAATCCGACGTTGCCGGTCGTCCCGAACTGGAAGATCGCGACGACGCGGAAGATCGTGGGCGGGAACTCGTTGAAGCTGATCTGGACGCGCGCGTCCTGGCAGCGGCCGGACTCGGCGCAACGACGCACCTCCTCGAACCTGATCCCGGCGTCCTCCGCGGTCACTTCGTCGAGCGCGACCTCCTTGGCCCCGCTCGGCGGCCGGCCGACCTCCGGCCGTCCATCACCACCGAACGCGTGGTTGAGCTCACGGCGTGGGGTCCAGGTGACGCCGAGCTGCGGCGCCTGCCCGCGGACGATCTCGCCGTTGGGTGTGCCGTCCTTCCGCAGCGGCGAGACCTTCGCCGGGTTGAACTCATCGGCACCAACGAAACCCTCGGCGAACGCGACCCCGTCGATCTGCTCGATCGTGTCGACGAGCGACGCTTCGATCGGCTCCCGCGAGACCGTCGTGCCCGGGCCGCCGGCCGTCTCGCCCTCGAAGGGCTCTTCGCCGCGCACACCGACATCGACGTCCCGGTACACGTCGGAGAACAGGCCGTCGAACACGTTGCCCAACGTGTCGGTGAGCACGAACGTGCCCGCCATGAACGCGACACCCAGGATCACGGCGAGCGACGTGAGGACGAGGCGGAACTTCCTCGCAAAGAGGTTCTTGATCGTGACCCTGAGCATGGGGACCTAGTCGCCCAGCGTCTTCATCTTGTCGATGACCGTGTCGACTGTGGGCCCGACCATCTCACCGACGATGTGACCGTCGGCGAGGAACACGACTCGATCCGAGTACGACGCGGCGATTGGATCGTGCGTGACCATCACGATCGTCTGCCCGAGCTCGTCGACGGCGTTTCGCATGTAGTTCAGAATCTCGGCGCTGGCCTTCGAGTCCAGGTTCCCGGTGGGCTCGTCGGCGAAGATGATCTCGGGCTTGCTCATCAGCGCGCGGCCCACTGCGACGCGCTGCTGCTGGCCGCCCGAGAGCTCCGTGGGCTTGTGTGAGAGACGGTCGCGCAGTCGCAGCGTCTCGACGATGCGGTCGAAGTGCTCCTTGTCGGCCTTCTTGCCGGCGAGGTCGAGCGGCAGCGTCATGTTCTCGGCCGCGGTGAGCGTGGGGATGAGGTTGTAGGCCTGGAAGACGAAGCCAAGTCGATCGCGGCGGATGAGCGTGAGCTTCTTCTCCGACGACGCGCTGATCTCGACTTCGCCGAGGAAGATCTCGCCCGACGTGACCCGGTCGAGACCGGCGAGACAGTGCAGGAGCGTCGACTTGCCGGAGCCCGACGGACCCATGATCGCCGTGAACCGGTGACGCTCGAACTCCACGTCGATGTTGTCGAGCGCGTTCACGGCGTTCTCGCCGACGCCGTAGATCTTCGATGCATGGGATGCCCGGGCCGCAACCTCGGTGCCCGCTCGCGTCGGTGTAGCCGTCATCTCGTCTCGCTCGCTCTCTGCGGGTCAGAACGGCTCCCTTCGGAAGCCGCATTACCAACGACACGCTATTCGGCTGGGGAAGCCGCCTTCGCAAAGGATTCGTACTTCTGCTCGTCGACGGTGCCGTGACGGCTCAGCCACCGGAACCACAGTGCGGCGACCACGAAGCAGATGACACTCACCCAGGCGTTCACGCGGAAGCCGAGCACGAGGTTGGCGTCGTCGATTCGCAAATGCTCGAGCCAGAACCGACCGAACGTGTAGCCCATCGCGTAGATGGCACCGAGCTGACCGCGCTTCAGTCGGTAGCGGCGCTCCACCTGGAGGAGCACGAGCAGCAGGGCCACGCAGAACAACGACTCGTAGAGGAACGTCGGATGGAACGTGGCGAACTCCTTGAAGCCTTGTGGTCGGTTCGCCGGGTCGATCTCCAACCCCCACGGAAGTGTTGTGGGTTCACCGAACAGTTCTTGGTTGAACCAGTTCCCCCACCGTCCGAGTGCTTGCGCGACAACCAGCCCCGGCACGATCGCATCCATCAACCCGAGCGTGTCGAGGTGCTTGCGTCGGCACATGACGATGACGCCGAGCGTGCCCCCGAGCACGACGCCCCAGATCGACAGTCCGCCCTTCCAGATCTCGAACGCTCGGAGCCAATGCCCTTCGAAGAGCTGATAGTCGCTGATCACGTGGTACAGGCGCGCGCCGACCACACCGAAGATCACGACCACGACCACGATGCTCTGGAAGTCGTGCGGGTCGTGGCCCCATCGCTTCCATCGGCGTTCGGCCATGGTCGCCGCGATGACCACACCGATTGCGAGCAGGATCCCGTAGACGTGCAGCTGAATCCCGATGTCGATCGTGCCGCTCGACGGGCTCGGGATCGAAGCGATCAATGACACGATCCGAGGCTATCGATCGCCCTCCCGGTGCAGGTCAACGGGCTGCGCTCCAGATCGACGAGGCCGTGCGCCGATACTCGCGGGTATGGGAAGGCGGAGTCGGGCGCTGCCCGTCGTGATGCTCCTCGTGGCCGCGTCTGCGGCGGCGTGCGACCCACCGGTCGCGCCCGCGCCGCCATCAGCTCCGTCATCGGGCGGGGGCGGAGGCGGGGGTGCGCCGAGTCCGCCGCCGCCACCCGGTCCCCCCGTGAGCACCGGCGACCAGAACGGATCGTTAGGCACGTGCCCCGTGTTCCCGGCCGACAACGCGTGGAACACCAACATCTCGAGTGCACCTCCGCACACGAACAGCACGAACTACGTCACGCAGATCCTGGCTGACGGTGGTGACTTCCTCCACGCCGACTTCGGCGGCGGTGGTGCCTACGGCATCCCGTACGTGACTGTTCCCGGCACCGAACCCAAAGTGCCGGTCACGTTCACCGATTGGCCGAGTGAGAGCGACCCCGGTCCGTACGCAGTACCGCTCGGTGCCCCGGTGGAGGGAGGGAGCGACCGCCACGCGATCGGTATCGACCGCGACGCTTGCAAGCTCTACGAGATGTACAACGCGAGGCCGCGGACCAGCAATTGGGACGCGAGCAACGGCGCGGTCTGGGACCTTCGCTCGAACGCGCTGCGGCCGAACACATGGACGTCGGCCGACGCCGCCGGGCTCCCGATCTTCGCCGGTCTCGCCCGCTACGACGAGGTCGCGGCCGGCCAGATCAACCACGCGCTTCGCGTCACGTTCGACCAGACCCAGCAGGGCTTCATCTACCCGGCCACCCACTTCGCATCGTCGAGCACCAACCCCAACCGACCACCGATGGGTTTGCGACTCCGGCTGAAGGCGAGCTTCGACATCACGGGGTACACGGGCCAGTCGCGCGTGATCCTCGAAGCGCTCAAGAAGTACGGGCTGATCAACGCCGACAACGGCTCGAACTGGTTCATCACGGGCGCGGCCGACACACGCTGGAACGACACCGACCTGAACCAGCTCAAGAGCGTGCCCGGCTCGGCATTCGAAGTCGTCGACACCGGACCGATCCGAACGAGCTGACCACCCGTCGCGATCTAGCCTGGCGCGCATGCGCGTCGGTGCGTCCCTGCGGACTGCGTACTCTCCAGGCGAGCCTCGCGTTGGCGCGCGATGGGTGATCGAATGCGCGATTGCGGCGAGGGACGCGGGCCTCGACTCACTCTTCATCGGCGACCACCATGCGACTGGACCGTTCCCCTACTACCAGAACGTGCCGATGATGGGCCGACTCCTCGCCGAGTGGGATGAGCGTCCGGCCGGAGTGCTCATGCTCTTGCCCTTGTGGCCGCCGGTGCTCGCGGCGGAACAGCTCGGCACGTTGGCGTCGATCGCGAAAGGCCGCTTCATCCTCCAGTGCGCGATCGGCGGCGGCGAGCACCAGTTCGGGGCGATGGGTCAAGTGGAGCGGACGCGACCTTCACGGTTCGAGGCCGGGCTCGACATCATCCGCCGGCTGCTCGCCGGCGAGAAGGTGAACATGGACGAGCCGTACCAAGTCCGCGAGGCCCGCATCGCACCAGTGCCACCTGAGCCCCTCGAAGTGTGGATCGGCGCCAGCGCGGAAGCGGGTATCGACCGAGCGGCACGCCTTGGCGACGGCTGGCTCGCCGACGCCGGTGTCGTCCCGAGCGACGCGCGGGACCAAGCCGAGCAGTACCGCGCGGCGTGTGAGCGGCACGGCCGCGCACCCACGGCGGTTGCCATCCGTCGCGACGTGCACGTCGGTGCCGATTCGGCAGAAGCCGACCGCCTGGCCGAGCCCGTGGTCAGCGCTGGATACCGCGGCTTCCACCCGGATGCCTGCACCTACGGCAGCACGCAAGAGGTAGCCGAACGGTTCGCCGCGTACGCGCAGATGGGTTACACCGACGTGATCGTCCGACACCTGCTCGACGATCAAGCCGAGGTGTTGCGCTCGTTCGAACGGCTCGCCGAGGTGCGCGAGCTCGTGCGCGATGCCTGAATCGGTCTGGGACTACCCGCGCCCGCCGCGACTCGAGCCGACCACGTGCCGTCTGAGGGTGGTGCTCGGTGGCGAACTGATCGCCGAGACCACGCGCGCGTATCGCGTGCTCGAGACCAGCCACCCGCCCAACTACTACTTCCCGCCCGACGACGTGCGCGCCGGCGCGCTCGAACCCGCGAAGGGCACGTCGCTCTGCGAGTTCAAGGGTCGCGCCCACTACTTCACGGTTCGCGGCGGCGGCCGCGAGGCAACCGAAGCCGCCTGGGGCTACGCCGCACCGAGCCCGGCGTTCGAGGCCATCGCGAACTACGTGGCGTTCTACGCGCAGCGCGTCGACGAGTGCTTCGTCGACGGTGAGCTCGTCACGCCCCAACCCGGTGACTTCTACGGCGGCTGGATCACGAGCGACATCGAAGGCCCCTTCAAAGGCGCCCCCGGCACGCGCGGTTGGTAGCGGCTACTTGAGCAGACGCGACAACCTGCGGTCGGCGAGGATCTTGCCGTTGGTCTGGTCCTTGGGGCAGTAGACGACCTCGTACGACTCGTACGACACGTGGTGCAGCGGTTCACCGCAGCGTGGGCACGGCGTTGCGAATCGCCCGTGAACCTCGAAGTTGGTACCCAGCTTCGGCTCTGAGAGTCCGCCGGTTCGCTCGCGCTCCTTGGTGAGCCCGTCGGCGAGCACGCCGCGCACCGCCTCGAGGAGACGTTCGCGTTCGTCGACGTCGAGTGAGCCGAGCGTCGCGTACGGCGAGAGCCCGGCGCGCCAAAGCGCGTCGTCGGCGTACCCACGGCCGACGCCCACCACGGTTCGTTGATCCCGCAGCCAAGTGTGGATCCGGCGCTTGTCGGCACCGTGCATCACGAGCTCCGTGAACTCCTCGGAGTCGGGCTCGGGGCCGAGCACGGCAAGCGGACCGTCGTCGCCGGGAGCCAAGACCCACCAGGCGGCCTTGCGCTCGGTGCCGTGCTCACGCACGAGCAGGGCCGGCCCGTCGGTGAATCGAAGCCGCACCACCTTTCCCTTCGGCTTCGTCTGCTTCGGAGGATCCTCCACATCGACCCGACCGGCCTGCGACAAGTGGATGAGCGCGCGCTCCCCGCCGTCCCATTCGGTGACGAGGTACTTCCCGCGCCTCCCCACATGCTCCAGCGTGTGCCCGACGAGCGTGTCGGGCGACGGCGAGACCGTCTTCAGCGCGGTGAAGCCGAGCGCTTCGTACCCCTCCAGTGCGCGGCCGGCCAGTGCCGCGTCGAGTCGCTCGGCCAGCGCCTGCATCTGGGGCAGCTCCGGCATTTCTAAGCCTCGGTCGCTGTGCGCACTACGAGGTCCGACGCGCGATCGCGAAGGTCTCCCCGTCGACCCCAAGGGCGTCGAGCTTGGCCTCGGCCCGCGCCGAGTCGCGGATGTCGGCGGCCGAGCCCCTGGGCATCATGCGCGTGCAGACGAGCCCGATCACGGCGACAGCGACCGCCACCCAGAACACGCTGTGCAGCGCGCCCGCGAACGATTCGCTGACGATTCGTTGGGCGGCGGCGGTAAGCGGCTTGGCTTGATCAGTAGGTGCGAGCAGCTTGGACGTGTCGAACGCGTTCTTACCGAACGCATCGGCGAGCCGATTCGTCAATGTGGTGAGCAACACCGACGCAGCGATCGCGATCCCGACGGCGCCACCGAGCTGGCGCGTGAAGTTGATGAGCCCGGTCGAGACGCCCATCTGCTCCATGGTGACCGAGTTCTGCGCGGCCAGCGCCGTCGACATGAACACGAGGCCCATACCGGCGCCGAGCACGACGAGGTACCCGCTGAGGACGAGCTGCGACGAGTCGACGGTCAAGCGCGTCAAGAGAAGCGTTCCCGCGACCACGAGGCCCGCGCCGACGGTCACGACCTGGCGGAAGCCAACCTTCAGCACGATCCGAGCGCCGAAGGCGGACGCGACGACCATCGCGAGCAACAACGGGATGAGGATGCGGCCTGATCCTGTGGCCGACTCGTGCAGCACGGTTCGACCGTAGAGCGGCAGGAACGACAGCACGCCGAACATCGCCATGCCGAGGAACATCGTGACGACCGCGGCAGCCCGGAGCGCGGGCACACGGAACAGGGCGAACGGGATCAGCGGCTCAGAAGCACGGCGCTCCACCACACAGAACGCGGCGAACAGGAACGCTGCCGCGGTGAACGCGCCTATTACCTGGATCGACCCCCACGGGTACTCGCGTCCACCCGACTCGAGCGCGAACACGAGCGCGCCAGTCCACCCGAGCAACGTCATGACCCCGAGCCAGTCGAACCGATGTCGTCGGCGATTCTGAAGCGGCTCGATCATCACGAAGGCCACGAGCGCGATGGTGATGATGCCGATGGGGAGGTTCACGTAGAACACCCACCGCCACGACAGGTTGTCCGTGATGAACCCGCCCAGGAACGGACCGAGGACCGACGAGAACGCGAACACCGCCGAGTACACCGCGGCAACCTTCGCCCGTTGCTCCATCGTGTAGAGGTCGGCGCTGATCGTCTGGGCCACCGGGAGGATGCAGCCGGCACCGAGACCCTGCACGGCGCGGAACAGCACGAGCTCGGTCATCGATTGCGACATGCCACTCAGCGCCGAGCCGAGCAGGAAGATGATCATCCCAGTGAGAAAGATCTTCTTGCGCCCGAACATGTCGGAGAGGCGGCCCCACAGTGGGATCGTCGCGATCTCAGCGAGCAAGAACCCCGAGAACACCCACGCGTACGAGTCGATGCCCTTCAAGTCACCCACGATCGTGGGCATCGCAGTCGACACGATCGTGCCGTCGATCGACGCGAGGAACATCCCGGCAATCACTGCCGCGGTCGTGAGCACAACCCTCTTCTTCGAGAGCCGGGCGGCGTACTCGGTGACCGCAGGAACGCCCGACGCGTAACGCGCCGCGGCAGAGGTGGTTGGCGGGCTCATCGCTCGCCCTTGCGGCCGCGGCGGCGAGGCGCCTTGGGTGCTTTGGTGCCCATGCGTTGGAGGATGATGCGACGGCGCTCCTGGAGGTCGGCGAACGTGAGCCGCTCCACCTCGGGCGGGACAAGCAAGCTGGCCTTGATCGCGTCCGGGTCGGGCGGACGCAGCACCGCCTCACCGATCTCCCGCATGAGCCGCTCGCCATGGGCGGTGAGGAAGTACTGATGCACGTGCACGATCTCGGCGATGAGGTCGAGGTCGGGTGCCAACGTCGCCGTCGCCGCGTTCAGGTACATCAGGTCCTTCACGAAGAGCATGAGCTCCTTCGGCGCACGCGCCCCGTAGCCGAGCAGCTTCTTCATGAGGTTCTCGAGCTCGGTCACGAGCTCGTCGGCCGGCATCTGGGTGGGGTCCTTCACCGGCTGATCGAGGTCGAGGTCGGAAAAGACCGCGTCGAGATCGGTGTCGAAGGGAAACGCGCCGAGGTCGCGCAGCGCGGCGAGCTGTCCCATCGTGTCGCCCGACGTCCCGCTCAACAGCAGCCGCAAGAACGCGAGGCGCTGTGGTTCGGAGAGCCGGCCAGTGATCCCGAAGTCGAAGAGCACGGTGCGGCCCGACGCCTCGACGAGCAGGTTGCCGCCGTGCAGGTCGCCATGGAAGACGCCGTGGATCATCGCCCCTTCGAGGCACGCGATCAGGCCGGCGCGCAGCACTGCGCTCGTGTCGATCCCCGCCGCGTGCATCGCTTCCGCGTCGTCGAAAGCGAAGCCGCGGAGGCGCTCCATCACGAGGACCCGTCGCGTCACAAGCACAGGATGCGGACGGGGCACGACCATCGTGCGCTGATCGGTAGCGGCGAACACCCGGGCGATGTCGAGCATGTTCTCGGCTTCCAGCCGGAAGTCGAGCTCCTCGGTGACCTGCTCCGCAAAGAGCTCCACGAGCGCGGGTGGGTTGGCGAGCGCCGCGACCGGGATCCGACCGACGAGGTGCGGTGAGATCCACGCCAGCGCGCGCAGGTCGGACCGCACACGTGCAGCCACGCGCGGACGCTGGACCTTCACCACGACGTCCTCGCCGGTCACGAGTCGCGCCGCATGCACCTGGGCGATCGACGCCGCCGCGATCGGCTGCTCGTCGAACTCGGCGAAGATCGCGGTGAGTGGCGCGCCGAGCTCCCGCTCCACGAGCGCGCGGACGTCGGCGAAGCGCTCGGGTGGCACCTGGTCACGGAGGCGCTTGAACTCGAGGACCAGCTCGTCGGGGAACAGACCCTCGAACGCCGAGATGATCTGGCCGAACTTCACGTACGTGGAGCCGAGCCGCTCGAAGGTCAGGCGCAGCCGACGGGCGAGGCCGGCCTGCGAGTGTGGGGTGCCCCGGTCGCGCAGCCGCCAGCCGATGAGCGCGCGCGCGAGCCCAGCCAGCACCCGCACGGCCCGACCGACCGGTGGGACTCGTCGCCGAACGAGAAGGCGTGCCGCCTCACGAGTGGTGCCCTCTCGGATCTCCGCGAGGCGGTCATTCCACGCGAGGTGCTCCGGATCGACGACCCAGGGACCGGTGTCGGTGAAGGCGAACTCGGCGATGTCAGGCGTTGCCATCCAGCCTCAACGTAGGCCTCGAGCGGCGCGGGTCACGGGGCCGAGGCGCGGGCGTGCCCCCGTCCAAGGGGGGTCGGACGGGGGCACGCACGGTTTGGGGCTGGGGGGACCAGCGTCGAGGTACAACACCGACCACCCTCGGAGCCTTCCCGGGGTGCTCGGTGCGTTCCTCGATTTAGGGACGGCACGTCCACGCCGACCACGAGTTCCCTCGGGAGACGTAGAGATCCCTGGCGGCGAGAGCGTTCTGCACCGGATCCAACCAGTTCCCGCCATAGGCATGGACTGCTGCGATGTGCCGGCCCAGCTGGAAGAGCCCTTGGTAGTACTCACCAGCACCGGCAGTGGGAACCCACCCCGACTCGCAGCGGGCGACCTTGGTCGCTTGTGCGACCACGGTAGGACCGAACGGGCCAAAGGCCTCCGCGATCGCGGCTTCCACTTCGGGGGCGGGAGCTGCGACTGGGGCCGGGGCGAGACTAGGGACGCACGCCGTGAGAACTACGAGTGCGACGACGGGCATGAGGCGACGCATAAGGGGGTCTGCTCCTTTTCCGGAATTGCCCGCGCGCGCGCGAGCACAATCTGGATTTGGGGGGAGGAACTTCGCGAAAACCGCGGGATCCGGACGGACGGCGGAAGCTCCGAGAACCACGGTACCGACCCGCGCGCGTGATCCCGGGTATTTAGCGCCTCGGAATCGACCCAACGTGGCCGATGTCACGCCGCATTTGTCAGAAAGTGGTGGGAAACGGACAGGTGGAGATCAGGCCTGCCCGAGGTCGGCGAGCACGGCCATGGCCGCGTTCCGGCCGTTCACGCCCATCACCGAGCCTCCAGGATGCGTGGCGGCACCGCAGAGGTAGAGCCCGGGGACGGGCGTGCGAGCGGCGAATCGCCTGTCCCACATCTGGTCTGGGAGGAGCTCGCCCTGGAAGATGTGCCCACCGGTGAGGCCGATCCGGTCCTCCACATCGGGCGGGCCGAGCACCTGACGGTCGGTCACACAGCTCGCGATGTCGGGGGCAAACCGGGCGATCGCGGCCAGCGTGGCGTCGGCGATCTCGTCGCGCCGCTGATCCCAGGTGCCCACGGCCAGCTCGTACGGCGCGTACTGAGCGAAGACGCTCATCGTGTGCGCGCCCGGGGGCGCGACCGACGGGTCGTACGACGTCTGGAAGTAGAGCTCGCACCACTCGGGCGCGGGCTCCCCTTGCCGCGCCAGGTCGCACGCGGCTTGGGTCTCGTCGATGCCCCGACCGATCTCGACCTGGGCCCGGAACACGTTGGGGTCGCCGTTCGCGGCTGGGAAGGTGGGAAGCCGCGACAGCGCGCAGTTGAGCTTGATCACGGGGCTCGTGATGCGCCAGCCGTCGATGCGGGCCCGGAACGCCGGATCCACCTCGCCCTCGATGAGCGCGAGCGTTCGGACCGGATCCGCGTTGCTGACCACGACCGGGGCCCGCAGGCGGTCACCGCCTTCGAGGTAGACGCCTACTCCCGGCACGATCGCGGCCACGGGGGCCCCGGCGACCACGGTGGCCCCGGCTTCGCGGGCGGCGTCGGCGATGCAGAACGACACCCGACCCATCCCGCCTTCGACGAACGACCATCCACCGATGACCCCGAGGCTGTGGTGCGCGTGGATCCACGCGGTACCGGGGTCACGGGGCCCGGCGAACGTGCCGATCACGCCTTGCCCGTGCAGCGCGACCCGAAGGCGCGGGTCCTGCACATGACGCTCGACCACGTCGGCCACCGACGCCTCGAGCACCACGTCGCGCGCCTCGGGGTCGTCGGCGAACAGCTCCTCGATCTCGGCGCGGTCGGGCGCGTCGCCCACCCAGGTGTCGCCGCGCGGCCCCATCCGCAGCCGGTCCCGGATGCGGTCGAACAAGGCTTCGTACGCGAGGAACCCGTCGACGTCCGGCGGGGAGATCGCCTCGACCGACGCCATCGTCTTGGCATCGTCGTGCCACTGGTAGAGGCACGTGCCGTCCTCGAAGGGCGTCCACTGCGTGGGGTCGACGACGAACGTGCGGTAGCCGTGCTTGGCCAGTGCGAGCTCCTCGATCACGAGCGGGTGCAGCAACCCGACGAGGTACGCGCACGGGCTCATGATGAACCGATCGTCGTCGAACGGCTGCTCGAGCGTGCACGCCCCACCGAGCTGGTCGCGCCGCTCGACGACCAACACCTGCTTGCCGGCGCGGGCCAAGTACGCAGCCGCGGTGAGCCCGTTGTGTCCCCCACCGACGATGATCACGTCCCAGTCGCGGGCCGCAAGCTCAGCGGGACTCACAGCCGACCGGCCTCCAACGTGCGCTTGAGGAACTCCGCGGTCCGCTCGTGCTGCGGCGAGCTGAAGATCATGTTGGGAGGGCCCTCCTCGAGGATCTTCCCTTGATGGAGGTAGCAGACCTTCGTTGCGACGTCGCGCGCGAACCCCATCTCGTGCGTGGCCACGATCATCGTCATGCCGTCCTCGGCCAGCTGGCGCATCATCAGGAGCACCTCGTTCACCAGCTCGGGATCGAGCGCGCTGGTGATCTCGTCGAACAGCATGAGCTTCGGCTGCATCGCCAGCGCGCGCACGATCGCCACCCGCTGCTGCTGCCCGCCCGAGAGCCGATCGGGATACTCGTCGGCCTTGTCGGTCATCCCGATGCGCTCCAGCAAGGGGCGGGCGCGCGCTTCGGCTTCGGCGGCGTGCAGGTGCAGCACCTTGCGAGGAGCGAGCATCACATTGTCGAGGACCGTCATGTGCGGGAACAGGTTGTACGCCTGGAACACGATGCCCACGTCGCGGCGTAGTCGGTTGAGCTTGATGTCGTCCTGGATCACCTTGCGGCCACTCACCACGACCGTGCCCGAGTTGATCGCCTCGAGGCCGTTGATGCAGCGCAGCAGCGTGGACTTCCCGGATCCGGACGCGCCGATCAAGCACACGACGTCATGCTCGCCAACGTCGAGATCGACGCCATCGAGCACCGTCGTGAGACCGAACCGCTTCACGAGCCCGCGGACCTCCACGAGGGCGGTCATGCGATGCCTGCCTGCGTACGCTGACGATCGCGCTTGACGAGATAGTCGGTGAGCCGCGTCATCGGGATGGTGATGACGATGAAGCAGATGCCGAGGCCGGTCACCGACGAGAGGTTGAAGTTGTTGTTCGCGTAGTTGCTCGAAGCCGCGAAGCCTTCGAAGACACCCGCGATGTTGAGCAGAGCGGTGTCCTTCTGGAGCCCGATGAAGTCGTTCATGAGCGGCGGGATCACCCGGCGGACGGCTTGAGGGACCACGACGTAGCGCATCGACTGGCCGCGGCTCAGTCCCAGCCCTTGGGCCGCAGCGCGCTGGCTCCAATGCACGCTCTCGATGCCCGACCGGTACACCTCGGCCACGTATGCGCCATACACGAGGACGAGGGCGAAGATGCCGAGCATCTCCACCTGGTCGAACCCCAAGAACGAAGCGTCGGGCCCAGGCACGATCGGGAGTCGGCTGAGCGGAAGCCCGAACACGACGAGATAGATCGTGATGATCGCGGGCAAGCCTCGAAAGATGTCGACGTAGGCAACTGCGAGCCAACGCAGCGGTGCGGCTGCACGACCGGGCAGGTCGCGGACCACCGCCACTGCAAGTCCCCAGATCAACACGAGGATCTCGGCGGCGATGAAGATCTTCACGTTCAGCAGGAAACCGTCGAACACGAGATCCGCCGAGTCCCCGAGATCGGGCAGCGAGAAGAAGATCTCCTGGACGTCCTCGAGTCCCGTCCAGGCCGACCAGACGCCGAGGCCGATCGCGAGCAGCACCCCGAGACTGATCCCGACCATCGCCAGGCGGCGCGCCGTGCGGGCGAGCTGTTCGTCGATCTCGGGACCGTCCCGATCCACGATGCGCGTCTCGGCCCGGCGCCCGAACCACAACGCGAACACACCGAGCGGGAACCCAACGACAAAGACGAGCAGGAACGTGTTGTTGGTGTCGGAGGCGCGCAGCGCGGCCACCGCGCCGCCGAGGACCGCGATGATCACCGAAGCCGCCGAGAGCAACAACGCTCGGACCGCGCCGCGGTCGCGACCGAAGTGGGGCGAGTCGGGAGCGACCACGAGATCGGTCGTCTCAGTGCTCATCGCGTTGCCGATCCCCCTCGCGAGCGCGTGCTCCAGAAAGCGCACGAGGGACCCGGCGTGCTGCCGGGCCCCTCGCACTCACGCTTCTTGTGTTGCTCAGAGCTCGATGACTCAGAGCTCGATAAATGGCACCGTTGACGGGTCGCCACCGAGGTACTTCGCGATGAGGTCGTTGATGAACCCCTCGTCCTTGAGCTCGGTGATCGTGGCGTCGATGTCGGGCAGCAGCTCCGACCCCTTCACGAGGATGCCGCCGTACTCCTCGCCGGTCGCGAACTGGCCGACAACCTTGAAGTTGCCCTTCGACTTGCTGGCCTGCTCGAGCACGATCGCGGTGTCGAGCAACACCGCGTCGACCTGCTTTGCTCGCAACGCGGCAAACATGTCGGTCGTCTGCTTGTAAGTACGGACCTTGTCCTTCGTCTTCAGGTTGTCCTTGAGGAAGAACTGCGCCGTAGTTGCACGCTGCACTCCCCACTTGAGGTTCTTGGCGTTCTTCGCCGTGACCTTGGTGCCCTTGCGCACCATGATCCCCTGGTCGGACGCGAAGTAGGGGGTCGTGAAGTCGACCACCTCGCCGCGCTCGTCCGTGATCGTCACCTGCGAGAGCGCGATGTCGAAGCCGGACAGCTGACCGGCGACGAGGCCGTCGAACGACACGTCCGACACCTCGATGCCGTCGTAGCCCAACCGGTCCGCGATCTCGAGCGCCATGTCGTACTCGAGGCCGCCATCGACGTTGTCGGGCGTCTCACCGTTCCAGAAGCCGGGCGCCGGAAGGTCGGTTGCGACCTTCAGCGGTCCCTTGCCCTGGGCGCCGGCAACCCCACCGACGGAGAGCACGAGGCCCATCGCCGCGAGGCAGATCAGGATCTTGCGCATGTGCTGTTCCCTTCGAATGCCACCCACGAATTTCGGCAGAACCTAACGCGCCACTTGGCTCCGCGCCCTGGCGCGACCGAACTCTTCACACAGGCGCACCCGCTCTTATGCTCGGTTCGTGACCGCGGACGCCGATGTGGTGGTCATCGGGGCGGGACCGAACGGGCTGGTCGCGGCCAACTTCCTGGCCGATGCGGGGTGGCGGGTGCTGGTGCTCGAAGCCCAGCCTGAACCCGGAGGCGCCGTCCGCAGCCGCGAGCTCGCGGCCCCGGGATTCGTATCCGACTGGGCCAGCGCTTTCTACCCACTCGGCTATGCGTCGCCCGCGTTGCGTGCGCTCGACCTCGAGGCCCATGGCTTGCGCTGGGTCTGGGCACCGCTCCCGCTCGCGCACCCGTCGCCCGACGGCTGTGCCTTCGTGGAGCGCGGCAACGTCGACGCCACCGCCGCGTCGCTCGACGCGTACGCGCCCGGCGACGGCGACCGGTGGCGGTCGTTGTACAAGCGCTGGACCCGCATGGGTCCGGCGTTCCTCTCCATGTTGCTCTCGCCGTTCCCGCCGGTTCGCGGCGCGCTTCGAGTGGCGCGTGCGGGTGGCGTCCAGATCCCGTGGCTCATGCGGTACTCGCTCATGTCCCTGCGCGGTGCTGTGCACGGCTTCCAGGGCGACGGTGGGCGCTTGCTGCTCGCCGGGAACACGATGCACACCGACTTGGCACCGGGTGCGGCTACCGGCGCGCTGTTCGGTTGGTTGCTTGCATCGCTCGCGCAGGACGTGGGCTTCCCCGTCCCCGAAGGCGGCGCCGGCCGTCTTACCGATGCGTTGGTTGCCCGGCTCGTGGCGCGTGGTGGCGAGGTGCGCTGCGGGACGCCGGTCACGCGTGTCGACGTGCGCGGTGGGCGCGCAGTCGGTGTGACGACCGCGGACGGCACCGCCATCACAGTGGCGCGGGCGGTCGTCGCCGATACGTCGGCACCCTCGCTCTACCGGGAGCTGCTCGCGGAGGAGCACGTCCCGTGGCGCGTGCGGCATGGCCTCAACCGGTTCCGCTGGGACCACGGCACGGTGAAGGTGGACTGGGCCCTTGATGGCCGGATCCCGTGGGTTGCCGAGCCGGCTCGCCGCGCCGGGACCGTGCACTTGGCCGACTCGCTTGCCGACATCGACGCGTACTCCACCCAACTCGAGGCCGGGCACGTTCCGGCGCGACCGTTCGTCATCGTTGGGCAGATGAGCACCACCGACCCGACCCGTTCGCCACCGGGTACCGAGGCGCTCTGGGCGTACACGCACGTACCCCAGGTCGTGCGGGGCGATGCGGGCGAGGGCATCACCGGTCGCTGGGACTCCACCGACACCGAGCGTATGGCCGATCGTGTCGAGGCCGAGATCGAGCAGCGTGCTCCCGGCTTTCGCGCGCTCGTGCGAGGACGCCATGTGCTCGGTCCACACGAGTTCCAAGCTCACGACGCGAACCTCGTCGGCGGTGCGATCAACGGCGGCACGGCCGCGATACGCCAACAGCTCTTCCTGCGGCCCGTGCCCGGTCTTCGAGGTGGCGCTCGCACGTTCGTAGACGGCTTGTACCTCGCGTCGGCTGCCGCACACCCAGGGGGTGCCGTCCACGGCGCCTGCGGCGCCAACGCGGCACATCTCGCGCTGCGAGACGCCCGCTAGAACGGGCCCTTCCGCACCATCCGCTTCGCCACGACCGTCCACGGGTACGGTCGACGCATGGCCCGAATGTGTGCCCGACCGGCGTGCAACCTCCCCGCCGCAGCCACGTTCAACTTCGACGGACTGCGCCGGGTGGTGTGGCTCGGACCGCTCGACGAAGCCGACACGCGCTCCGCCGGTGATCTGTGCCGTGCACATGCCGACCGCCTCCGCCCGCCGCTGCACTGGGAGCTTCGCGACGCCCGCGAAGACGCACCCACCCGCATCGGCCTCGCCGCGGGCGTGAAGGCCGACGACACGAAGCTCCCGCTCCTCGCGCGAGCGTTCCGCGCGGCCAAAGCTGGTTGATCCCGGCTCACCGCCGGCGGCTCTTCACCGCGGTCGCGATCCTCGTCGCGTTCGACGTGGTGATCGCGTTGGTAATAGCGATCGCGCTCAGCTCCAACGGCGACGAGAAGAAGGCCGAGCCGCGCTCCACGCTCCCGGCGTTCGTGGAGTCGAGCAAGCACCATCTCGAGCCGTCGTTCAAAGACGCGGCCCGAGAGAGCCGGCTTCCGGTCGCCCTCGTGGAGGCGCTCGCGTGGCGCGAGTCGCGCTGGCGCGCTGAAGCGCTGAACCCGGAGTCGGGCGCGATTGGCATCGGACAGCTCCTCCCCGAGACCGCGGCGTTCGTTGCCGGCGAGCTGCTCGGCGACCCGACGCTCGATCCCACCATCGCCCGCGACAACATCCGCATGACCGCCCGCTACCTCCGGGCGCAGGTGGATCAGTTCGGCGGCGACCAGCAACTCGCGCTAGCGGCCTATCTCCAGGGCTCCACCTCGGTGCGCAATACCGGGATCAGCGCGACGACGGCTGACTACCTGGCTGACATCGCCGAGATTCGCGAGCGCTTCGAAGCCGCGGCGCGCGGTGACCCCGGTAGTGCGCTCGATTCTCTCGCCAGCTAGCACGGCGGGCCAGCCGAGGCCGCCCGCGTCGGCGTCGGTGCTACCCGCGGAGGCGGAACGCGAGGAGCGCGGGCGGGTCGGACGCGCCGACCGGAACGAGGATCGTGTCGCCGACGACGGCGGGCCAGCCGTTGATGGCGCCGCCGGCTTTGTACGTCCACACCTCGGCGCCGGTCGCGCGGTCGAGGGCGTAGATCGTGCCGTCGTTCGTCGACGTGAACACGAGATCGTTCACAACGGTGGCGCCACCGAAGTTCATCCCGAGCGGCAGGGGGTGCTCCCAGAGGACATCACCGGTCGTGGCATCGAGCGCAACAAACAAGCCGGCACCGCCGCCGAGATCGAAGCCCTGCACGAAGTTGGGACTCGTCGGCACGTAGGTCGCCGCGTTCTCGACGATCGGCACGTAGATCACCCCGTCGGCATGGGCCATCGGCGTGATCACACCCCCGAGCGGACCCGGCGAGACGCGGGTCGCCGCGGGCAGCTCCTGCAAGTCGTCGTTCAGGTGCGTCCCGACCGGGGTCTTCCAGACGGGGTCTCCCGACTCCGCGTCGTACGCAAACACGATGCCGAGCTTCCCTGACGCGATGACGAGCTCGCGCCCGTTGGCATCGTCGACGAGCATCGTGAGCTGAAGGTCGTGGTCGAAGATGTCGTGCGGGTTCGCTTGCTGGTACCAGCGCAGCTTCCCGTCCTTGATGCTCACCGCGAGCACACTGTCGGTGTAGAGGTTCGGACCCTTGCGGCTCGTTGCGCCGGGGAACTCCGCCGTGCCCGGCCATGGCGCCGGGTTCCCGGTCCCCCAATACGCGATGCCGAGCTCGAGGTCGACGGCGGGCGGGTACCACGCGCCGCCACCCGCGTTGACCTCGGGGTGGCCCCACAGGTTGCCCTTCACGGTGTCGAACTTCCACACCAGCTTGCCCGTGCGCTGGTCGAGCGCTTGGAGCACACCCCGAACACCAGCCGGGAAGTCCTGCTCGGCGATGTTGCCCGGGAACGTGCTCAGCAGCACCAGACCGCCGACCGGAGTGGGCTGGATCGACACGCCGTCTTGGGGGTTGAGGCTGATGCTGCGCGACCACACCTGCCTGCCGGTGTCAGCGTCAAGCGCAACCACCTTGGCCCGCCCGATGACTGCGAACGCCTTGCCGTAGCCAACGCCGATGCCGTTCGGCCCGATGACCGGGTCGTCGTACTGCTTCGACCAGCGGACGCTGCCGTCGGTGAGCGACAACGCCCACACGTTGCTCGTGAGATCCTGCGCGAAGACGGTGTCGCCCACGATGAGTGGTGTCGACGCGAAGTTGCCGAACAATCCGCGCCCCGGCATCTCCTTCGACCACGCAACCTCGAGCGTCGACACGTTCGCCGCGGTGATCGTCGAGTCGGTGGTGGCGCGACTGTTCTCGTAGTCGTGGTGCGGGAGCACCCACTCGGCCGCGTGATCCTCGACCTCGGGCGGAGCCCCTGTCGCATCGCGCACCGCGGCGGGGGCAGACGCGCTGGCTGCGATCAACGCGACGCCGATGACGAGCGCCACGACACCCGTTCGCTTCACAGCGCGTTGTCAGCGAACGTGTTGCATCCCTCGCGATTGCCCATGCGGTAGCCGCGGGTGAACCACTGCTGCCGCTGGCTGGCCGAGCCGTGCGTCCACGACTCTGGATCGACGCGACCCGTCGTCGACTCCTGGATGCGGTCGTCACCGACGGCCGCGGCCGCGTCGAGACCGATCTTGATGTCGTTGTCGGTGAGCTTTGCGATCAAGCCGGTGTTCACCGCGTTCGCAGCCCAGACGCCGCTAAAGCAATCCGCCTGGAGCTCGAGGCGCACCGAGCCCGACGTGGGTCCTTGCGCGTTGCCGACTCGGTCGTTTGTACCCAACAGGTTCTGCACATGGTGGCCGTATTCGTGCGCCAGGACGTACGCCTCAGCGAACGGACCGCCCTGCGCGCCGAACTGCGACTCGAGCTCGTCGAAGAAGCCGAGGTCCAAGTACACGAGCTCGTCGAGCGGACAGTAGAAAGGTCCGACGGCTGACGACGCGACGCCGCAGCCCGTCGACACCTGATCTTCGAAGAGGACGGTGTCGGTCTGCTCGTACTGACCGAGCTTGTTCGACCAGTAGCGGTTCACCGAGTTGACGACCGCCACGATGCGGCAGTCCTGCTGCTCGTTGGCGTCGGCACCGGTCTGGCACTCGTCTTCGATCTCGGAGTTGTCTTCGCCTTGGGACCCGCTGCCGCCGCCCGATCCCAAGCTCGAGAGGTTGATGCCGCCGACCGCCCACAGGATCAACAGGATCACGATGACGACCGCGAGCCCCGCGAGGCTGAAGCCGCCGCCGCCCGGGTATCGCCGGCGACCGGAGCCACTGCGTCCGAAGCCGCCGCCGAAGCCGCCGCCCCGGGATCCACCCCCGCCGAAACCCCCACTACCGCCACCCCCACCGCGGCGGTCGGAGACCTGCCCGGTGTTGAGGCGCGCCTTGCGTCGGAATCGCATCCTTGAGTTCTATCCGTTCGGCGCCCGACGGATCTCGTCGTGCGGCACGAGTGCGTCTGCGGGCATGCTGGAACCATGGCTGAGACCCGAAAGACCGTGGCGATGCTCGCGCCGATGATTCCCGAGCTGGCACCGCTCAAGAAGAAGATCCCCCTCGAGAGGACCGACGAGGGCAACGGCGCGTACACCCACATCGGGCAGGTCGGCGCCGTGAAGGTGGTCGCGGTGATCACCGGCATCGGCATGAAGCCGGCAATGGAGACGACCGAGCGGCTGCTCGACGAGATCCAGGTGGACCACCTCATGGTGGTCGGCATCGCGGGTGGCATGGGACCGACGATCGAGATCGGTGACCTTGTGATCCCCGAGGTCGTCGTCGACGAAGCGACCGGAAAGCAGTTCCGACCGAGCATGCTCGGCGACGCGAAGCCGAAAGGCACGATCGTCAGCTCCGACCGGTTCGGCTATGACGACGACTCCAACGCCAAGATGATCGCCGAGGGTGTGCTCGGCCTCGATATGGAGACGGCAGCCGTCGGCGAGGTATGCGAGCGGCGCGGCGTGCCGTGGACCGCGTACCGCGGCATCAGCGACCGCGGTGACGACGACACCGTCGACGTTGAGGTGCTGAAGATGGCCGGCCCCGACGGATCCGGCGACCTCAAACGGGTCGCGTGGTACTTGCTGAAACGGCCGTGGAAGATCGCGCATCTGAAGAACTTGGCGAAGGGGACCAACCTCGCGGTGAACGCCGCCGCCGATGCGGCCATCGCCGCGTGCGCCGACGTGGCTGCTGCTTGACTCGGTAGCCGTCCCGTGACTCTCAGCCGGCCGGCGGGGCCGAGCCGAAGTACGCCTGCTCGAGGTCCTCGGCCCGGGTCTGCAACTCGGCTGCGGTGCCGCGGAGCACGACGGCACCGTGGTTGAGGACGGCGACGTTGTGCGCGACGCCGAGCGCCAGGTGCACGTGTTGCTCGACGAGCACGACGCCACACCCATGATCCGTCGCAATCCGGCGCACGGCGGCGAACAGTGACTCGACCACCAGCGGCGCCAGGCCCATGCTGAGCTCGTCGATGAGGAGCACCTTGGGTTGCTGGATGAGGGCGCGGGCCATGGCCAGCATCTGCTGCTCACCACCGGAAAGAGCACCCGCCGTCAGGTCCCAACGCTTCTCGAGGGCGGGGAAGATCGTGAGCAGGTCGTGCGGCGAAGGACCGCCTTTGCGCGCGGCAACTTTGAGGTTCTCGGCCACGGTCAGCATGGTGAAGAGGCTTCGGTTGTCGGGCACGAGCACGACACCTGATGCGTTGGCGACGGACGGCCGGCCGTTGCGGATGGGGGTGCCGTCGACCGAGACCGTTCCTCGTTGAGCAGGTAGGAGGCCGGCGACGGTCAACAGCAGCGTGGTCTTGCCCGCGCCGTTGGGACCGAGGAGCGCGAGGATCTGTCCGGCATCGACGGTGAGGTCGACGTCCCGGAAGGCGGTGGTCACGCCGCGCCCGCCGGTCAGCTCCTTGCACTCGAGGCGGGCGGTCATGACTGCGCCTCGGGCGCGTCGTGCATGCCGCCGAGGTAGGCCTCGGTGACGGCGCGGCTGGCGCGGATGGTCGCGGCGTCGCCTTCGGCGATGACCCGACCGAAGTCGAGCACGTAGACGTGGTCGCATACTTCGAGCACCAGCGCGACGTCGTGGTCGACGAGGAGCACGCCGGTGCCGGAGGCGGCGATCCCGCGGATCTTTTCACCGAGCCACCGGCTCTCGGTGGTGTCGAGGCCGGCGGCGGGTTCATCCAGGAGGAGCACGCGCGGATTGGCCGCGCATGCTCGAGCGATGGAGACGAGCTGTCGTTCTCCCTGGCTCAGCTCGCCGGCGTGGCGCTCGCGACGGTCGGCAATACCCAGGAGTTCGAGCGATCTCGTCACTTCGTCGCCTCGCTCGGCGCCGGTCGCCCCGAACACGGACACGCTGACGTTCTCCTCGACGCTCAGGTCGTCGTAGAGCTCGAGTGACTGGAAGGTGCGGGCCAGACCTTGGCGGACTCGCGCGTGGGGAGACTTACCGATGAGCGACTGGCCGCCGATCGACACCGACCCCTCGGACCGGGTGAAGCCGGTGACGGCGTCGATGACGCTCGTCTTGCCCGCTCCGTTCGCGCCGATCAGGCCCACCACGGTGCCCGGTGGGACCCGGATCGTCACGTCGTCGACGGCGACGACGCCGCCGTAACGCACCGACAGGGCGATGATCTCAAGCTCCGCGGTGTCGGTCGGTGCCTGCGTGGTCTCCTCACGCTCCGGCGCGGCCGCGGACTTACTGCGCCGCCGGAGCCGTAGGACGGGGAACCGGGTCGCGAGGGCGTGCCCGGCCTTGGCGATGCCCTCCGGGTTCAAGATCAAGGAGAGGATCAGGCCGAGCCCGCTGATGACGCCGAAGTACTGGCCGAGGTCGACCCAGCGATCCGTGGCGGCGTAGACGATGCCCGACGACGCGATGACCCCGGCGATGATCCCGCCGAGCACCGACGTGACGCCGGCCAGGTAGGCCGTCGACAACACCGTGAGGCCTCCGAGCGCGGTGAACGAGTCGAAGGTGACGATCCCCCGCCGGTAGGCCAGGAGCGCGCCGCCGAGCCCGGCGATGAACGATGCCAGCGCGAAGCTGATGACCTTGACCAGGGTCACGTTGACGCCGAGGCCGGACGCCGAGCGCTCGTTGGCCCGCACCGCCAGCATGGCGGAGCCGAGCGCGCTGGTTCGCAGTCGGGCGACGCCCCAGGCCACGGCCACGAGGGTGACGAGACAGACCAGCCCGAAGTTGATCCGCGGGAACTCGGCACCGATGCCCACCGAGAGGTCGATGCCGAGGAACTCCGGCTGCGACACGAGCGCGCCCGCGGTGCCGACGATGTCGGTGTTGCGGAACCACAAGGCTTCGATGGCATACGCGAACGCAAGGGTGACCACGCCGAGCGTGAGACCTCGCAGCCGGAGGGCGGGCAACCCGATGACCACGCCGACAACGGTCGCCACCAGCGCGGCGAGTATCGGCGCGATCGGGAACGGCACGCCCCAGCCCTCCGTGAGACCGCTGAGGGTGTACGCGCCGGCGCCGGCCAGCGCGAGCTGGGCGACCGACACTTGCCCGGCGTAGCCGGTAACGACGACGAGCGAGAGGGCGATGATGCCGGCGATGAAGGTGCCGATGACCGCGCCGCGCCAGGTCCCGGTGGTGCTGACGAGCGCCACGAGTCCCACGAGCGAGCCGGCCACGGTGGGCAGGAGCAGCGACCGGGGCCGCGGCGCGCGGCCGAGAGGATGGCGAAGCAGTCCGCCGCGCACCGGTATGGCCCGGCCCGTGATGAGCAGCGCGACGAGGATGACGATGAGCGGGACGAGCTCCGACGAACCGGTCTTGATGGGCCACCAGTCCCACCGCGTGGACACGCCAACCGCCTCGGCCTGCAGCATTCCGATCGCGAGCCCGGCCGCCATGGACGGCAGCAGATTCTGGAAGCTGCCCACGACCGCGGCGGCGAGTGCTGGGATGACGAACAGGGTGTAGGTGATCGGCGTGAGCGGGCTGATCGGCGCGATGAGGATCCCGGCGGCCCCGGCGACGGTGGCGCTGATGATCCAGTTGAGCAGCGCCACCCGATCGGGCGACACGCCGCTCACGAATGCGCCCGTCTGTGATTCGGCGGCGGCCCGAGTGACGAGGCCGAACCGGGTGTAGCGGAAGACGGCGGTCAGGGCGACCGTGAGGACGACGACCGCCACGGCCAAGTAGAAGCGGTCCGACAGCACGATCAGCGACGACCCGAGCTCCCAGCGCTCGGCCGGGAAGATCGCGCCCACACTCACGGGAGCCGTGCCTACTTGGATGGTGATCGACTCCTGGAGCACCACCAGCACGGCCAGCGACGCCACGGCCCGGGCCAACGGCGGGGCATCCCGCAGCGGGCGGAACACCACGACGTAGAGCAGCGCGCCGAGCGCGGCGGTGAGGAGGAGGGCGATGAACACCGCGGGCACCAACCCCAGTGGGCTGCCGAGGTCGACAGTCGACGGCAGGCCCGGAATGGGCACCAGCAGCTCGCCGTCGCGCAGCGCCGAGTAGGTGTACGCCCCGTACAGCGCGATGGCGCCGGTCGCAAAGTTGATGACCCCGGAGCTGCGGTAGGTGAGCACCAACGCGAGCGCAAGTGCCGCGAAGACCCCGCCGTTGCCGAGGCCCAGGAGCAGTGAACCAACGTGTTCCAAGGAAGGTCTCCGCTATCGCGCGCGTCGGGTGTGGTGAACGTCTTCCACCGGCACTCGGGTGCGGAACCGGAAGCCGAGGATTGGAGGACTAGGGGACTGGGGGACGGCTGCCCTCGCAGCCGTCCCCGCAGCCTCCCTTACTTAGTTCGGGATAGGCGAAGCGCCCACCACGTCGTACGCACCGGGGTTGCCGGTCTCGTCGATGGTCGTGACCAGCGTGCCGCGGACGCAGACAGCCGGACTCGCCGGATTTGCCTTGCCGTTGCACCGGAACTTCTGCCCGCCCGACGCGACCAGCTCTTGTTCCGGCGCGTTCTTGATCTTGGCGAGCACCTTGGCCGCCGTGATCTTGCCCTTGATCCCCTTCAGCGCGTCAACGAAGGCCACCGTCTGGGTGAACGGTCGGATTCGCCCGGTGTTGTCCACCTCGAGGCCGGGGTTGTACTTGTCGATGGCCGCCTCGAAGATGTCCAGCGAGGGGTCGTCAACGCCGATCGGCGCGGTGGCCGTGATGATGAGCCCCTCGAGCACGTCGGCGGGCACCGCTTCCTTGGTGGCATCGGTGTAGCACTGCGAGACTGCAGCCACCTTGCCCTTGTAGCCAACCGCCGCAAGGCCGTTGAAGATGGCGATGCACAACGCATCGTTGCCGATGGCGAACACCTCGCCGCTCTTGTTGTCAACGATCCCCTGCATCTCGGGCGTCACGTCGGGCGTGCCCGGTGCGATGGCCACGATGTCCATCTTGATGCCGGCCTTCTTCATCTTCGGGATGGTCTTGCCCTCCAGGATCTCCAGCGCGGCCGGGACGTCGATGACCGCGGCAGACACCTTCTTGGTCTTCGCCTCCTTGGCGATCCCCAGCGGCAGGTCGACGACCGCCGCGTCCGGGTCGGCCAGGACGAAGGTGGAGTCGGGGTCTTCCAGCACCGCTGCGGCGCTGGCCGATCCCATGAACACGGGGATGCCCGCATCGTGCAGCGGCCGCCACAGCTGCTCTTGGAAGCTGGACCCACCGATGAGCACCGCGGGGACTTCCTCCGCGATCATCTGGTTGGCGCAATCGATCGCCTTGCCGGCGTCGAGCTGCGACTCGCAGATGAGCAGCTCGAGCGGCCGTCCGCCGAGACCGCCCCTGTACTCATTGACGAACTGGACGGCGATATCGAACCCTTCATTCTCGAAGGTGCCGTCGACGTTCGCGCTCTCGCCCTCGGTGATCATCCCGATGACGACTGGCTCGCCCTTGGCCGGGTTCTTCTTGCCCAAGGCGTCGGCGCCGCGAGCGACCGCGGCACCGCTGGTGCCCGAGACGGCGAGCAGCATCAGCCCGGCCAGGGCAAGAGCCCCGACCCGCTGGCGACGGCGCAGCCTCACAGGCGCGGTCGTGTCGAACTGTTCCATGGTGGTGCCCCCCTGATGTGGTCGTTGCTGGTGTGCATGATATGCAGTCGGCCCCACCTTAATCACACCAAAGATTTACCTGTAGCGCGCCCCCGGAGAATTCGGGACGACCGCGGCTGGTGGGCGACGTTTGGAGGCGCCGGGGTGAGGATCGACAACGAGGAGTTCGCGGGCCGGATCGCCCTCGTCACCGGCGCGGCGGGTGAGGGCATCGGCCGGGCGATCGCCCGACGACTTGCGCGGGGTGGTGCGACGGTGATCGTCACCGATGTCCACGAGCGCCGGACCGCGGAGGTCACGGCAGCCATCGCCCATGAGACCGGGGCGACGGTCCACGGCTTTCTGTTGGACATCGGGGATCGGGACCAGGCCGCTCGCGTCATGGCCCAGGTCGAGGACGAGGTCGGTCCGGTGACGATCCTCGTGAACAACGCCGCGCTGAACGTGCAAGGGGACATCTTCGAGTACGACCCGGACGTCTTCGAGAAGGTGGTCGCGGCCGACATCACGGGCTGCTGGTATCTGTCGGCGCTGGCCGGTCAGCAGATGAAGCGGGCCGGCGGGGGAGCCATCGTGAACATCGGCTCGATCGCGGCCGACCGCGGATCGGCGGCCTACGAGCCGGCGTACGCGATGTCCAAAGGCGCAATGCACTCACTCACGCAGGGCCTCGCCAAGGCCGGCGGGCCGTTCAACATCCGTGCGAACGAAGTGACCATGGGCGTGGTCGCCGGTACCCGCTTCATGAGCCAGCGGCCGGAGATCTTGGAGGAGTTCCTCCCGCAGGTGCCGCTCGGGCGCCACGCGGTGCCCGAGGACATCGCGGAAGCCGTGGCGTACCTCGCGTCGGAGCGCTCCAGCTTCATCACTGGTGACATCCTCAACGCGTCCGGGGGATTCCTCTTCCGGTAGGACCGCCGCCCTCAGCCGGGGATGGGCGAAGCGCCCACCACGTCGTACTTCGCGGGTTTGCCCGTCTCGTCGAGGGTCGTGACCAGCGTGCCCCGGGCGCAGATCGCTGGCTTCGCCGGGTTCGCCTTGCCGTTGCAGCGGAACTTCTGCCCGCCCGAGGCGATCAGCTCCTGTTCCGGCGCGCCCTTGATCGTGGCGATCACCTTGGCCGGCGTGATCTTGCCCTTGACCCCCTTCATCGCATCGGCGAAGGCCACCGCAGTCGCGAACGGCAGGATCAGCGGTGGGTCATTCAGCGGCAGGCCGGGGTTGTACTCCTTGACGACCGCCTCGAAGGTGTCCATCGAGGGGTCGTTGATGCCGACCGGGGCCGTGGCCGTGACGATGGTCCCCTCGAGCACGTCGGCGGGCACCGAGTCGAAGGTGGCATCGGTGAAGCACTGCGAGACTGCGACCACCGTGCCCTTGTAGTTCACCGCCGCAAGGCCGTTGAAGATGGCGATGCACAATGAGTCGTTGCCGACGGCGAACACCACCTCGCTGCCGTTGTCGACGATCCCCTGCATCTGAGGAGTCACGTCGGGCGTGCCCGGGGCGATCGCCACGATCTCCATCTTGATGCCGGCCTTCTTCATCTTCGGGACGGTCTGGTCCTCCAGGATGGTCAGCGCCGCGGGGACGTCGATGACTGCGGCGGACACCTTCTTGATCTTCGCGTCCTTGGCGACGCCCACCGGCAGGTCGACGACCGCGGCGAGCGGGTCGGCCAGGATGAAGGTGGAGTCGGGGTCGGCGAGGACCACCTCGGGGCTGGCCCCCGCCATCATCAGGGGGATCCCCGCATCGTGCAGCGGCTGCCACACCTGCTCGGTGTTGCTGGACAGACCCATGAGCACCGCAGGGACGCCCTCCGCGATCATCTGGTTTGCGCAATCGGTCGCCTTGCCGGCGTCCAGCTGCGTCTCGCAGATGACCAGCTCCATCGGTCGTCCGCCAAGGCCGCCCCGGCGCTCGTTGATCCACTCGAAGGCGAGATTGAATGCGTCGATGTCCTGGCTGTTGTCGATGCTCGCGCTCGTGCCCTCGGTGATCATCCCGATGACGACCGGCTTGCCCGTGGCCGGGTTCTTCTTCCCCAAGAGCTTGCTGTCGGCGCCGCGGTCGATCGCCGCGCCGCTGGTGCCCGAGACGGCGAGCAGCAGCAGCCCGGCCAGGGCAAGCGCCCCGACCCGCTGGCGACGTCGCAGCATCACCGGCGCGGTCGTGTCGAACGGTTCCATGGTGTTGCCCCCCTGGAGACTGCTGTCCTGCCCGCAAGAGTTTGCGCTCAGATGCCGCGCTACCTCAGCGCGGCATTCAGGGTCGTCTCCGCCGGCGTGAACTCTAGATGCAGCGCCTGCAGCCCGCGTCCGGTGTACGTCGGCGAGTACTCGAATCGCCGAGCGCTCGCAGGGCCGTGCTCGGCCTCGGAGATCCGGATGTCGGACATGCGATCGAGGAACTGGGTGATGCTGACCTTCGCCTCGATCCGGGCCAGCGGCCCACCAGGGCAGGAGTGAATGCCACGCCCGAACGCGACATGGTCGTAGGAGTTGGGCCGGCTCGGGTCGAACTCCCGCGGGTGGTCGAACCGGCGCGGATCACGATTGGCGGCACTCAGGAACAGTGCGACGGTGGTCCCGGCTTTGATGTCGACGCCGCCGAGCGTCGTCGAGACCCGGGCCATCCGGAAGTCGCACTTCACCGGCCCCTCGAGCCGCAACACCTCCTCGATGAAGCTCGGGATGTTCTCGCGCTTGTCGCGGAGGAACTGCTGGAGCTCCGGATCCGTGGCGATGACGCGCAGGGCGGTGCTGATCAATCGGGCCGTGGTGTCTTGCCCGGCGCCGAACAGGAACGCCGCCATGCGGACGACGACGTCGACCTCCGGCGTGGTGCCGTCGGGATATGTGACCGAGGCCAGCTGGGTGAGCACATCCTTTTGCGGCGCGCGCCGGCGGTCCTCGACGTAGGAAGTAAACCGCTCGGCCAGAAACGCCAGCGGGTCGTGCCCGGCGCCGGCGCCGCCGACACGGGCCGCCGGCGTCAACACCAGATGGTCGCGGACCTCACGGCGGTCCTCCTCAGGCACGCCGAGCAGGTCGGCGATGACGAGGGCGGTGAACGGACGGGCGAAGTCGTCGACCACCTCCAAAGCCCCGTTGCCGATGAACTCGTCGATGCTCTGGTCGGAGAAGCTCCACATGAAGTCTTCGTTCTCCCGCATCCGCTTCGGCGTGAGCAATCCCATCACGAGGCCACGGTGCGCGGCGTGGTTGGGCGGATCCTGGGTGATGACGTACTCGCTCATGGGCAACTCGTGGCGGTGCTGCTCGATGAGGCCGTTGACGTCGTCGCCCTCGGGTTCGACCGGGAGCCCCGGGAACGGTCCCGAGATGCAGTTGCACGATGAGTAGGTGGCCGTCTCCCGGAACACCTCGAAGACCTCGTCGTAGCCGGTGACCGCCACCACGTTGTGGTGGGGCAGGTGCACCACCGGCCCCTTCGAACGGAGGTACTCGTAATACGAATAGGGATCGTCGGTGAGCGACGGGTCCATGAAGTAGTCGATCGTCTCGAAGTCGGTCACTCGATCTCCTGTATCCAAGTGGTGGGCATCGCGTGCACGTCGGATGAGCACCCCGCTCCGCAGACGCTGCGCGCTCGGAGGGAGTCGAACCCCCAACCTTCTGATCCGTAGTCAGA
>JANOHN010000173.1:0-9157 GCA_031406505.1 Acidimicrobiia bacterium
GACGCGACGAGCTTCGACGGCAAGGTGGTCGGCGGTGTGCTCGAGTGGGCCGCGGAGGAGAACGTGGACCACCGAGCGGTGATCGTCGGGCAAGCCACTGAAGAGGGACGCGAGGAGCTCACGGTGCTCGGCGCGATCGACCTCTACGTGCTCACCGACCGCGTCTGGCAATCCGGCGAAGCCTTCAGCCGCGCCACCACCCTGGTTGAGGAGTCGGCGATCGAAGCCGCCCGCAAGGCCCTCGGCGGCTGACGGTCGGCGCTACATTCTCGGGCCTCGCCGCTCGACCCGTGGAGCACTCATGCGCAAGGCCCTCTTCGCACGCACCCTCGCCGGCGCGCTCGTCGTCACGACCTCGATTGCCGGCCTCGCGGGCAGTGCGTTCGCCCAGGGCGAGGAGCCATCGTGTGCCCTCGCGCCACCGGCGCTCATCAAGAAGTACCTGGGTCTGACCGTGTATGAGCCCAGGGAGGCACTCAACCCTCCGGTGACGGTGTGCTCGTACTTCACGTCGAGCGCTGGCTCGATGATCGTGCGCTTCGAGGTCGACGTGAGCGCCGAGGCTTTCCTCGCCACGCGCGAGGGCCTCGACGCGGGCGGGCAAGACACCGAGGACCTCAAAGGTTTGGGTGACGATGCGTTTACGTCGACGATCGGCGCCGGCACGATCGTGGCGAACACGGTGATCGCCATCAAGGGCTCGACCGAGGTGCTCGTCACCTCGACCGCGCCGCTCAAGAAGGCGGCGAAGCTGGTCAAGAAGTTGCTGAAGCTCGTCAAGACCTGAGCTTCGTCAGGCGGTCAGCTCGCGTTTGAACTTCGCGCGGTACTCGGGAACGGAGATCATCGGCGGACGTTCGCGCGCCTCGACGGGGACGAGCAGCTTCTCGTGCGCTTCGTCGAAGCGGACGAGGGTGGTCGGGAGGTCGCCTCGCCCAACCCCCGCGCGCCGCAGCGCAGTGAGCAACACCTCCATCGCCTGCGGTGCGAGCTCGTCGATCTCGCGGTTGCGGTGCTCGCGAACACCGAGGTCGGTCTGGTGGATCGACGCAACACCGAACGCAGCCGCCATGTCGATGAGCAACCCGAGATCCACGCCGTAGCCCTCGACGAACGGCAGCGCCTCGAGCAAGGAGCGGCGCCCGGCGTACTCGCCGCCGAGCGGCTGCACGATGTGCGTGAGGTGCGGGAACAATGCGGACAGCAGCGGTCGCGCGACCAGCTCGGTGACGCGACCACCGCCGGTCGGCCGTCCGAAGAGCGGGCGACGGTAGTAGCCCTTCACGAGCCCGATGCTCAGGTCCGTGAGCAACGGCTCGACGAGGCGCGTCACGAACTCGGGGCGGAAGTTGCGGACGTCGGCGTCCACCCAGCACACGAGGTCGCCGGTCGCGGCGAAGAGCGATAGCCAGAGCGCATTGCCCTTTCCGGAGCCCGCCGGCACCGTCGGCAGCACGTCGGCGGCCGCGAACACCGAGGCGCCTTCCCAGCGAGCGGCTTCGGCAGTTGCATCCTGTGACCCGTCGTCGACCACCACGATCTCGTCGACCAGCGGGACACGCTCGATGAGGTTGCGGCGCACGGTTGCGACGATGTGCCCGACCGTGGCCTCTTCGTCGCGCGCCGGCAGGCACACCGAGATCGTGGTGTGCGCGGCAGCCTTGATCGTGGCCAGTGCCTCGGCGTCGGTCGCCATATGGCTGGAAGCCTAGAGGCGGGTCCGGCTATCTTTTGGGGTAGCACGCGCTCATCGAGAGCGGCTGAGGGACAGGCCCTGTGACGCCGCGGCAACCAGCATCCGGTGCAAACCGGAGGCCAGGTGCCAATGCCTGCCAAGCCCGACCAAGGTGGTCGAGCCTGAACGATGAGTCAGCCAAGAGCGGTCCTCCGCTCGAGGCGCACTCGGAGCGCGTCGAGGAAGCGCAAGAGAGCGCCAGACCAGGAGGCCGACCGTGACGTACGTGCAATCCCTGAGATGTCGAGAGTGCGAGCGCACCTACGACATTGCTCCCATCTACACCTGCGAGTGGTGCTTCGGCCCGCTCGAGGTGGCCTACGACTACGAGGCCATCGCCGCCAACATCAGTCGCGAGAGCATCGCCGCGGGCCCGGAGACGATCTGGCGCTACGCGCCGCTGCTCCCGGTCGACCCACCCGGCCAGTCGACGCTTCCTGTGGGGTGGACGCCACTGTTGCGCGCCGACCGCCTGGCCGAGGAGCTCGGGCTCGGCGAGTTGTGGATCAAGGACGACACCCGTAATCCCACGAACGCGTTCAAGGATCGGGTCGTCGCCGTCGCGCTCGCGAAGGCCCTCGAGTTCGGAATGAAGACGCTCGCGTGCGCGTCCACGGGCAACCTCGCCAACGCGGTCGCGGCCCACGCCGCGCGCGCGGGTCTGCGCAGCATCGTGTTCATCCCGTCCGACCTCGAAGCGGGCAAGGTGATGACCACGTCGGTATACGGCGGGACCGTGGTCGCGATCGACGGCAACTACGACGACGTCAACCGGCTCTGCGTGGAGCTCGCATCGGAGCGGCCGTGGGCGTTCGTCAACGTGAACGTGCGTCCGTTCTATGCCGAGGGATCCAAGACGCTCGCGTTCGAGACCGCCGAGCAGCTTGGGTGGGAGACCCCCGACCACGTGGTGGTGCCCATCGCGAGCGGTTCGTTGCTCACGAAGATCCGCAAGGGCTTCGACGAGCTGCACAAGGTCGGTCTGCTCGATGCGCCACCGAAGGTCCGCGTGTCGGGCGCGCAGGCCACAGGGTGCTCACCCGTGGCCACTGCGTTCGCCGACGGGAGCGACACGATCAACCCGGTGCGGCCGAGCACGATCGCCAAGTCGCTCGCGATCGGCAACCCGGCCGACGGCTACTACGCGCTCGACGCGGTGCGCGAGACGGGTGGTGGGCTCGTCGCAGTCACCGATGACGAGATCGTCGACGGCATGCGCCTCCTCGCGCGCACCGAAGGCATCTTCGGCGAGACCGCGGCCGGTGTGACGATCGCGTCGCTCAAGCGCCTCGCCCAAGAAGGCGTGGTGCGGCCAGACGAGCGTGTTGTTGCCTACGTGACGGGGCACGGTCTCAAGACGCTCGACGCGGTTGCCGCGCACACTGGCGTGACCGCCACGATCAAGCCCACACTCGAGGCGTTCCACGAAGCGTTCCCGAACGAAGAGGAGTGAGGCGCAGCATCATGGCGAAGCCCAGAGCGCGAGCCGAACGACCCATGCGGGAGGACGACTGATGGCCGTTTCGATTCGCATCCCGACGCAGCTCCGCACGCTGTGCGGCGGGGCCTCCGAGGTGTCCGTCGACGGCGCGACGGTGGGCGAGGCGTTGCAGGCACTCGACACCGCGCACCCTGGCTTCGCCGAGCGCTTGTACGACGACGCCGGCGTGCTGCGTCGCTTCGTGAACGTGTTCCTCGCCGAAGACGACATCCGCTTCCTGAGCGGCGTCGACACGCCAGTAATCGAAGGTCAGACGATCAGCATCGTCCCCGCCGTCGCGGGGGGCTAAGCAGCCGACACGTAGACGTGCTGAGCGATCTCGGGCGCCAGCGTGTGTTCGCCCTCTGACGTACGCACCCGTACGCCGTCGGGCCCGCTCGCCACGATCGTCGCGGCGGCACCGGGGATCATCCGGGCTTTGGCCACGAGGCGCAGCCCTTCGTCCGAAAGCTCCAACTTCTCGCTGATGCGCGCGACCGTGATCGGACCGGGTTGGGCGTCGGTGAGCAGCACCGACGGCGTGGAGCTCCCCACGCGCTTGGACCCGGGGATCGGGTTGCCGTGGGGGCAGGTGAGCGGGTCGCCGAGGAGCACGACGAGCTTCTCCTCGACATCGGCCGAGATGGCGTGCTCCCAGCGGTCCGCTTCGCGGTGCACCTTCTCCCATTCGAGCCCGATCACATCGAGGAGCAGCCGCTCGGCGAGCCGATGTCGGCGCACGACGCTGGTCGCGAGCTTTCTGCCCTTCTCGGTGAGGGCGATGCTGCGGTCGGCCCGCAGGTGCAGGAAGCCGTTCTCCTCGAGGCGGCCAACCGTCTCGGAGACCGCCGCGGCCGAGAGCCCGAGGCGCTCGACCAGGCGCGCCCGCAGCGGCGCCACGCCCTCTTCCTCGAGATCGAAGATCTGCTCGAGATACTCCTCGGTCGTGTCGTGCATCTCTGCCATCAAGGTCAGGTTACCCTGACCTTGATGGCGTCCTCCGCGGTGGTCGCATGCCGCGGCCTGAGCAAGCACTTTGGCGCCGTCCGGGCGGTCGATGCCATCGACCTGGATGTCCGGGCCGGGGAGCTGCTGGCCCTGCTCGGTCCGAGCGGCTGCGGCAAGACCACGATGCTGCGTCTGGTGGCCGGCTTCGAGCGGCCCGACGCAGGCACGATCGCGCTCGCTGGTCACGACGTCGCGGGCCCCGGTGCGTTCGTTCCGGCCGAGAAGCGGCGCGTCGGCGTCGTGTTCCAGGATTTCGCACTGTTCCCACACCTCAGCGTGGTCGCCAACGTGGGGTATGGGGTGCGCGACCGAGCGCGGCGCGCGACTCGAGTTGCGGACCTGCTCGACTTGGTCGGGCTTCGCGACGAGGGAACCCGCTTTCCTCATGAGCTGTCGGGTGGCCAGCAGCAACGGGTCGCGCTCGCACGGGCATTGGCACCCGAACCGGCGATCGTGCTGCTCGACGAACCCTTCTCCAACCTCGATGCCGCGATGCGCGTCGAGATGCGTGGTGAGGTGCGCGCCATCCTGGCCGAGGCGGGAGCGACCGCCGTAGTGGTCACGCACGATCAGGAGGAGGCGTTGAGCCTGGCCGATCGGGTCGCGGTGATGCGCGATGGTCGGCTCCTCCAGATCGATACGCCCGGAGATCTGTACGCGCATCCGGTCGATCACTTCGTGGCGACCTTCGTCGGCGACGCCGATGTGATCCCCGGCCAGGCCGACGGCGCGGTGGCAACCACCGTCCTCGGTCGGCTCCCGCTTGCCGATGCGGGTGGCACCGGCGCCGTCGACGTCGTGGTGCGTCCCGAACGCGTGCGGCTCCGCCTCGACAGCGCGGGCGAGGGTCTCGTTCGCCACATCGCCTCGTTCGGCCATGACCAGCTGGTGTCGGTCGAGCTCGCCGACGGCACGCGCGTGCGCTCGCGCATGGGTCCCGGCCGAAGCTTCGAGCCAGGAGACCGCGTCAGCGTGTCGGTCACCGACCCCGTGCTGGCCTTCCCGGCCGGCCTGGCCCCGGCGTCGCAGGCCGACGACGCGAATTTACTTAGGTCAGGTTGACCTGAACTATCGGATGAGGGCATACTCAGCGGCATGAACCGACGCATGCATCACCTGGCCCTGACCCTTGTCCTCGCTGCCGCCACCTTGGTCGCGGCCGCCAGCCCCGCTGCGGCGGGCGCTGGGGGGACCCTCACCGTGTACTCGGGGCGCACCCCCGAGCTGATCCAGCCCCTCCTTGACGAGTTCTCAGCCGAGAGCGGCATCGAGATAGAGGCTCGCTTCGGCGACTCGGCCGACCTCGCTCTGCTCATCGACGAGGAGGGCGACCAGACGCCCGCAGATGTGTTCATCTCGCAGAGCCCCGGGGCAACGGGATACCTCGACGGGCAGGACCGCCTCCGACGGATCGACCAAGACGTCCTGGACGTCGTTGCCCCGGCCTACCGCGCGTCCGACGGTCGTTGGGTCGGCGTGTCCGGCCGGGTCCGGGTGCTCGTGTACAACACCGATCTCGTGAAGCCGCGCGACCTGCCCGATTCGGTCTTCGAGCTCACGAAGCCGAAGTACGAGGATCAGGTGGCCGTTGCACCCACGAACGGTTCGTTCCAAGACTTCGTGACGGCGATGCGGGAGCTCGAAGGCGAAGGTCGCACGAAGAAGTGGCTGGCGGGCATGGAGGCGAACGGCGCCCGCGCGTACGCGAGCAACTCCGCGATCGTGGAGGCTGTCGCCCGCGGCGAGGTCCCCATGGGTCTTGTGAACCACTACTACGCCGCGCTCGCCAAGGCCGCGGACCCGGCGACGCCGGTCGAGAACCACGTGTTCGAGGATCAAGACGTCGGCTCGGTGATCCTCGTCACTGCAGCGGCCGTCGTCGATCAGACCGATGACCGCAAGGCCGCGGAGCAGTTCGTTCGCTACCTGTTGTCGAAGTCGGCTCAGACCCACCTTGCCGAGGACGAGTTCGAGTACCCCTTGGCGCGCGGTGTGAAGCCGCTTGGCGACCTGCCGCCGCTGTCCAAGGTCGATGCACCAAAGCTCGATCTCAGCTCACTTGGCGGAGGCTTGCTCCGCACCCGCGAGCTGATCGCAGAAAGCGGCCTCGAACAGGCATGACCCCGTGACGACAGCGGCGCCGGTGCCGGCCCCCCTGATGCCGGCGCCGCTCTCGTCCGGACTTCGGGCTCCTCGAGCCCCACGTTCGTTGGTCGCGACGAGCGCGCTGATCGCGGCGTTGTTCGCCGGGCCGCTGCTCTACCTCGCGATCCGCACCGTTGGTTTCGGAAGTGGCGCGCTCGACGTGCTCGCGTCCAGCGACGCCGCCGGGCCGTTGCTTCGGACCCTGCTCCTCGCCGCGTCGGTGTCGGCGTCGTGTGCGCTGCTCGGTACGGGCCTGGCCTGGCTCGTCGTGCGCACCGACCTGCCGGGACGGCGGGCCCTGCGCGTGCTGCTGGTGCTGCCGCTCGTGATCCCGTCGTTCGTCGGTGCGCTCGCCCTGCAGGCCGCGTTCGCGACCGGTGGCCTCGTCGATCGTTTGCTCGACGTGGGGGCACCTCCCCGCATCGAGGGGTTTTGGGCTGCGTTCGGCGTGCTCACGTTGCTCAGCTATCCGTACGTGTACCTGCCGGTCGTCGCGCGCCTCGTGGCCTTGCCTCCCGAGCTCGAGGAGAGCGCTCGCTCGCTCGGGCGCACGCCGGTCCAGGTGTTCCGGAGCATCGTGCTGCCCCAGACCACGGGTGCCATTGCGGCGGGCTCACTGCTCACCTCCCTGTATTGCGTGAGCGAGTTCGGTGCCGTGTCGCTGGTCCGCTACGACACCTTGACGTTGCGTATTCAAGCAACTCGCTTGTTCGACCGCGAGACCTCGATCACGCTGAGCTTGCTCCTCGCGGTCGTGGCGCTCGCAATCGTGCTCTCGGAACGTGCCCTCGCCCGTCGTCGCGTGCCCATCGAGGCGGTCGGCGCCGGGCGACGCGCGCACCAGACCGCCCTCGGCCGTTGGCGCTTGCCCGCAATTGCCGCGGTCGGCGCGGTGCTGATGCTGGCGCTCGTGGCCCCGGTCGCTGTGCTGGCCGAGTGGGCGGCGCGAGGCGACGGCGCGCGCTTCGGCGGGGCCGGCGCGGGAACCGACTTCCTCGGACCGGTGCTCAACACCGTTGGTGTCTCGACCGTCACCGCGCTCGTGGCCACGGTGGCCGTCCTCCCACTCGCGTATCTCACCGTGCGTCATCGTTCGCGGGTGGGCGGCGCGGTGAACGCGTTGGTGGTGGGTGGGTTCGCGCTCCCAGGCCTCGTGATTGCGCTTGCCCTCGTGTTCTGGGTCCTCGGCACCCCGGTCGTCAGTGCGCTGTACCAGAGCTTTCCGCTGCTCGTGTTTGCCTACGTCGTGCACTTCGGTGCGCAGGCGATGCGGGCCTCGCAGGTCGCCATCAGTGGGCTCCCGCGGCGGGTCGAAGACGCAGCCCGGTCGCTGGGTGCCAGCCGTTGGCGGCGGTTGCGGACCATCGAGCTCCCCCTCATCGCGCCGGGGCTCGCGGCGGGTGCAGGGCTCGTGCTTCTGGCGACGATGAAGGAGCTGCCGGCAACCCTGCTGCTGGCGCCAACCGGCTTCGAGACCCTGGCCACCCGGATTTGGAGCGCCTCGGAGAGCGGGTTGCTGGCCCGCGCCGGCCTCACCGCGTTGGTGCTGGTGGCGTGCTCCGCAGCGCTCACCTGGCTGGTGATGGTCCGACGCCTGCGGTGGGTCGACAGCGCCGAGCGTGGATCAAGCAGGGCCGCGTCCAGTAGGTAAGGCTGCCCATCTCGCGACAGACCCGTCGTCGTAAGTTCCCCGATTCCTGGGTACTACTGGTCGGTGCAGATGACCGCGCTGGACGAGCGCTATGAGCTCGGTGCTGCCCTCGGCGAGGGCGGGATGGCTGACGTCGTCGAGGCGTACGACCGTAAGCTTGACCGCGCCGTCGCCGTGAAGGTGCTGCGTGACGTGCGCGACCCGCGCGCCATCGAGCGGTTCCTACGCGAAGCCAAGCATGCTGCAGGGTTCTCCCACCCGAACGTCGTGACGGTCTACGACGTGGGTGAGGTCGGCGGGAAGCCGGCGCTCGTGATGGAGCGGGTCGACGGGCGCACGCTGGCGCAGGTGCTGGCCGAAGACGGGCGCATGCCCGTCGATCGGGCGCTGGCCGCGACCGACTCGATCCTGGCGGGACTCGACGCCGCCCATCAGCAGGGCCTCGTGCATCGCGACGTGAAGCCCGCCAACGTGCTGATCGGTCGCGACGGTCGGGTGAAGCTCGCCGACTTCGGCATCGCCACGGCACTCAACGATTCGGGCGCGGGGCTCACGGCGACCGGTCAAATGATCGGCACACCCACCTATCTCTCGCCCGAGCAGGTCGACGGCCGCCGCGCGTCGGCGTCCACCGACCTGTACGCAGTCGGCGTCGTCCTCTACGAGATGCTCGCCGGCGTGCCGCCGTTCCGCGCCGATCACGCGGTGGGCGTCGCGCTCGCGCACCGCGATCAACCGGTCCCGCCACTCGAAGCCCACCGCAGCGACCTCTCCGCCGGACTGATCGCCGTCGTCGACCGGGCGCTCGAGAAGGATCCCGCTGACCGCTTCACCTGCGCTCGGGAGATGCGGGTCGCGCTCGACGCAGCTCGCCACGATGCGCAGCCGCGTGGCCACGCCACCATGCCGGTTGCCCTGCCTGGTCCCACGCGGACCCTTCCCGTCGCGCCGGCAGCGGCCGAAGCGCCGGAGCCCACGCCAACCCCGACGCCGCGTGCCAAGCGTCGCGTTGCGGCGCGATCTCGCTGGGGCGTGCCCGTCGCGCTGCTCGGGGTCGCGGCGCTGGTGGGCGCGGGAATCGCGCTGCTGCTCTCCTCGAGCGACCCGGAGCTGGACCCGAACCGGTTGGTGAGCGCCG
>JANOHN010000094.1:0-30901 GCA_031406505.1 Acidimicrobiia bacterium
GATCGATCGTCCGCGTGGATCCCGACGGCACGGCGTCGATCGCAGCCGACGAGCTGCGCTTCCCCAACGGATCGGTGATCAGCTCCGACGGTTCCACCTTGATCGTGGGCGAGACGTTCGGCTCGCGCTACACGTCGTTCACCATCGCGGATGACGGCTCGCTCCTGGACCGTCGCGTGTGGGCGCAGTTCCCGTCGCGCAGCGTGTATCCCGACGGATGTTGTCTCGATGCCGAAGGGCGGATCTGGTGTGCGGACGCCGGCGGCAGGGGCGCCGTCCTGCTCGAGGAGGGGGGCAGGATCGTCGCCGAGATCGCGCCACCTGAAGGCCTCAACACGTATGCCTGCATGCTGGGTGGCCCTGACGGCACCACGCTGCTCCAGTGCTGTGCGCCCGACTCGCACAAGGAGCACCGCGAGCTGGTTCGCGAGGCGATTCTGGTTGCCACCGACGTCGATGCGCCCCACGCTGGGCGTCCGTAACCGAGAGCGAGACCGCGATGTGGGATTTCGAAACTGACGATTCGTACCAGGAGCAGCTCGACTGGGTCGACGAGTTCGTGCGCGAGCAGATCGAGCCACTCGACTTCGTGCTCGACAACCCGTTCGACAAGAGCGACGAGCGGGCCCGGGCGATCGTGCGGCCGCTCCAGGATGAGGTCAAGGCTCGCGGACTCTGGGCCACGCACCTCGGGTCCGACCTGGGTGGCCAGGGGCACGGGCAGGTGAGGCTCGCGCTCCTGAACGAGATCCTCGGGCGGTCGCGGTGGGCACCGTCGATCTTCGGCGCGCAGGCCCCCGACTCGGGCAACGCCGAGATCCTGGCGCACTTCGGCACCGACGAGCAGCGGGCCAAGTACCTCCAGCCGTTGCTCGACGGGTCGATCACCTCGTGCTATTCGATGACCGAGCCGACCGGCGGTGCCGACCCGACCCTCTTCACCACGAAGGCGGTCCGCGACGGCGACAGCTGGGTTATCGATGGCGCCAAGTGGTTCTCCAGCAATGCCCGCTACGCGAGCTTCTTCATCGTCATGGCGGTGACCGATTCCGAAGTGAACCCACACGACGGCATGTCGATGTTCATCGTCCCGGCCGAAACGCCGGGGATCAACATCGTGCGCAACGTGGGCGTCGCTACCGAGCCGCCGGAGCAGGGCAACCTCGGCGGCATCCGATACGACCACGCGTACATCCGGTACGAGGGCGTCCGAGTGCCAGCCGACCACCTTCTCGGAGGTGAGGGGCAGGCGTTCGTGATTGCGCAGACGCGACTCGGCGGCGGCCGGGTCCACCACGCAATGCGCACGGTGGCGCTGGCGAAGCACGCCTTCGACATGCTGTGTGAGCGAGCGGTTTCCCGCTCGACTCGGGACGGTCCGCTGGCATCGATGCAGATGACCCAGGAGAAGGTCGCCGACAGCTGGATCGACATCGAGTGCTTCCGACTGCTCGTGCTCCGCACGGCATGGCGGATCGACAAGTACAAGGACTACAAGTTGGTGCGCAAGGACATCGCCGCGGTCAAGGTCATGCTGCCTCGCGTTCTTCACGACGTCGCGCAACGAGCGCTGCGCATCCACGGGTCACTCGGGGTCTCCCAGGAGATGCCCTTCGTGAGCATGATGGTCACCGCCGAGGCGTTGGGGCTCGCCGACGGGCCCTCGGAGGTGCACAAGATCACGCTCGCCCGGCAGGTACTGCGCGAGTACAACCCCATCGACTCGCTCTTCCCGTCGGGGCACCTACCAACGTTGCGCGAGAAGGCGTTCGCGGGCTTCGCCGAGCGGCTCGAGCACGAAGCCGCAGAGCTCTAGCTCGGAGCCCTGCTAGGAGCGACGGGTGTGCTCGATGCCCTGGTGCATACGAGACTCGACCTCGGCGCGGAACGAGGCCAAGTCGTCTGGTGGTGAGCCCATCTTGCCGTCGAGGTACCGCCGGTAGACGCCGCCGAGCATTGCCGCGGCCCGCCACGCCGTGAAGGCCATCCAATACGGGAGATCGTCGATCGAGCGGCCCGATCGCGCCGCGTACCGCGCGGCCAGGTCGTCACCATCGGGAAAGCCCGGCGCGGCGGCGGGCGGCTGGCCTTGACCGCGCCGGGCGTCCGTCGCCGTCCATGAACGCAGGAGGTACGCCACGTCCGAGAGCGTCTCTCCGAGTGCGCACAGCTCCCAGTCCACGACGGCGAGCACGCCACCGTCGGATGCGAGGATGGTGTTGCCGAGGCGGAAGTCACCGTGCACGAGTTGAGGGCTCGTCTCGACCGGGCGATGCTCGACCAGCCAGGCATACAGGCCCGTCATGCCATCGAGGTCGTCCAGCTGGGTCGCCTCCCATTGGGCCGACCACCGCTTCAACTGGCGATCGAGGTAGCCATCGCGGCGGGACAGGTTTCCGAGCCCGACGGCGTCGATGTCGACTGCGTGCAATGCGGCGAGCGCATCCACCAACGTCTCACCGGTGCGTTGCCGCGCCGCGTCTGACACCAGGAACCGATCGGCGTCGGCGGCCGTGTGGACGACGGCCCCGTCGACGAACGCCATCACGTAGAAGGGCGCGCCGGTGACCGTGACGTCTTGGCACGCGCCGAGCATGCGGGGGACGGGAACCTCCGAGTCGGCAAGCGCCGCCATGATGTCGTGTTCGCGCGTGACGTCGTGCGCCGTCGCGAGCAGATCACCCGCTGGTGGACGACGCAGCACGCATCGCCGACCGCGGGCGTCGGTCACCTCGTAGGTGAGGTTCGAATGGCCGCCGACGATGCGGTTGTACTGCAGCGGCGGCTCGACTCCGTCCACGAAGTCGGCGAACCACCGCTCGACCGCGCCAACGTCGATGGCGAGGGGCAGTGCCATCTCCACTGCACCGGGACCGTACTCGCCGCGGCGCGCACTCGATGAGGGGAGGGTGGTAGAACGACTGTTCACCTTCGACCGAGGAGTCGCACGGATGGGCGCCATCGACGCTGCCGCGTCCCGGTACGTGGGCACTCGCGTCCACCGGGTCGAGGACGAGCGGTTGCTCACCGGTCGCGGCACGTTCGTCGACGACGTGGTTCGCCCCGGCATGCTGCATGCGTGCTTCGTCCGGAGCCCGTTCGCACGGGCTCGCATCCGCGGCATCGACACCGCCGCCGCGCTCGCGCTTCCCGGTGTCTACGCGGTCTTCACCGCGGCCGATCTGAACCGTGGCGTCCATGAGCAGTGGTACACCGCATTTGGTCCCGCGGCACCGGACACCCCTCGACCACCGCTCGCCGATGGCGAGGTCCGATTCGCGGGCGATCCCGTGGCGCTGGTGGTCGCCGCTGACCGCTACATCGCCGAAGACGCGACCGAGCTCGTCGATGTCGACTACGAGGCGTTACGACCGGTCGTCGACTATGTGACGGCGCAGGACTCGCCGGACCTTGTCCACGCCGACTACCCGAACAACCTCGCCGGTCAACTCGGCGCCCCGCTCTCGGAGGAGAGCGCCGCGATCTTCGAGGGGGCCGCGCACGTCGTGCGGGAGGCGATCTACCAGCAGTCGTACCAGGCCGTCCCGATTGAGACTCGCGGCATCATCGCCGAGTGGTCGGGTGAGGACATGACGATCTGGTCGGCGACGCAGAGCCCGCACGAGATGCGCATGTTCCTCGCCCGGGTGCTCGGAGTTCCGGAGCACCGTGTTCGGGTCATCATGCGCGACACCGGTGGAGCGTTCGGCCAGAAGGTGACGCCTCAGCGTGAGGACATGTGCATCGCCCTGGCGGCGATGCACTTGCCTGCGGCAGTGAAGTGGATCGAGGACCGGCGCGAGAACTTGATGTCGGCTGGGCAGTCGCGCCACGAGCACGGCGATACCCAGATGGCCTTCGACGATGAGGGTCACATCCTCGCCGTCCACATCGACCACGTCCAAGACGTCGGCGCCTATCCCACGCCGTGGCCGGTGGGGACCGGCGCCGCGGTCGGCATGCTGTTCCCTGGTCCCTATCGCATCCCCCGTGCCGGCTTCACGTCGGCGTCGGTCTTCTCGAACACCGTCGGGCGGACCGCCTACCGAGGACCGTGGCAGTACGAGTCGGTGGCGCGGGAGGTGTTGCTCGACATCGCGGCGCGACGGATGGGGATCGACCCGGTGGAGCTGCGGCGCCGAAACCTGCTGCGAAGCGACGAGCTCCCGTGCTCGAGCCCGAGCGGCATGCCGTACAGCGCCATGACGCCACTGGAGACGTTCGAGCACGCGATCGAGCTCCTCGACTACGAGGCGTTCCGCCACGAGCAAGTCGAGGCTCGGGTCGCGGGCCGCTCCATCGGTGTCGGGACGTGTTCGTACGTCGAGCCGACGACCAGTGCCCAGCCGTTCTACGCCACTGAGGGCGCCACGATCCGCATCGAGCCCTCCGGCAAGGTCAACGTCTTTGTCGCGGGCGGCTCCGCGGGCAACAGCTTGGAGACCGCCGTCGTCCAGCTGACCGCCGACGCGCTCGGCGTCGACATGGACGATGTCAACACGATCCAAGGTGACACCGCCCTCACCCCGTTCGGCGGCGGCACGGGCGGCAGCCGCAGCGGCTCCATGCTGGCCGGCGCCGTGGCCGAGACGGCATCGATCCTCCGGGAACGGATCGTCGCCATCGCTGCCCACTCGTTGGAAGCGTCGCCCGACGACATCGAGGTGGTCGGTGGCCGTGCGAGCGTCCGGGGGACTCCATCGGCCGGTCTGTCGATCGCCGACATCGCGCAGATGGCCTACTTCCAGCTCCACGCACTCCCGCCGGAGGTCCCGCCCGGCCTCGAGGCCTCGGCCCGCTACCGCACCACGGCCCCGGTGATCTTTGCGAACGCCACCCATGTCTGCACCTGCGAAGTCGACCTCGCAACCGGGCAGGTCCACCTGCTGCGTTACATCGTCAGTGAGGACTGCGGCCCGATGATCAACCCGAACATCGTCGAGGGCCAGATCGCCGGCGGCACCGTGCAGGGAATCGGCGGTGCTCTCTACGAGCATCTCGTCTACGACGAGGACGGGAACCCGTTGACCACGACATTCATGGACTACCTGTTGCCCACGACGACGGAGGTGCCCGTCATCGAGTACGGCCACGTCGAGAGCCCGGGTCCGGGGCCCGGCGGCTACAAGGGGGTCGGTGAAGGAGGCGCCATCGGTGCGCCACCTGCCGTTGTCAACGCGGTGGCTGACGCGCTCGCCCCGCTTGGCGTCACCATCACCAAGCTGCCGCTCACGCCCGCGGCCATCGTCGAGCTCGTGGAGCAAACGGGTGCGCACCGTTGAAGCCGGCACAGTTCGACTACCACCGCCCGACGAGCGTGCAGGAGGCGGCGGGGCTCCTCTCCGACTTCGGCGATGGGGGCAAGCTCCTCGCTGGCGGGCAGAGCCTGGTGCCGATGCTCGCGCTGCGGCTCGCCGTCTTCGAGCACCTCATCGACTTGGGACACGTTGACGAGCTCCGCGGCATCGAACGACGCGACGGCTCGCTCCGGATCGGTGCGATGACGACGCAGGCGGCGGTCGAGCGGTCGAGTGACGCCGCCGAAGCAGTGCCGCTGCTCGCTCGCGCCACACCGCTCATCGGGCACTTCCAGATCCGCAACCGCGGCACCGTCGGCGGGTCGGTCGCCCACGCCGATCCAGCGAGCGAGTACCCGGCCGTCGTCGTCGCGCTCGACGCCGAGCTCGAGGCCGTATCCTCGCGGGGCCCGCGAGTCATCCCGGCCGGCTCGTTCTTCTCGGGGATGTGGAGCACGGCCCTCGCGGAAGACGAGATCCTCACGGCGATCACCTTCCCCTCGTGGTCAGGTCGGTGTGGCTTCGCCGTAGAGGAGTTCGCCCGGCGCCACGGCGACTTCGCCATCGCCGGCGCGGCCGTCGCGCTCGAGCTCGATGGGAACGACCGAGTCGTCCGCTGCGGCATCGGCTTGCTCGGACTCGGAGCGACTCCCGAGCGGGCCGGCGCGGCTGAATCTGCAGCCGTCGGTTCGACGGTCGACGAGGTGAACGCCGACGAGATCGGCCAACTGGCCGTGTCGGACTTGGAGTCGGTGCTCGCGGATCTCCACGGTTCGTCGGACTACCGGAAGCGAGTGGGCGCCGCCATGGTTGCCCGAGCGTGGCGGTCGGCAAGCGAGGAGGCCCGTGGTGGGTGAGATGCAGATCGAGTTGAGCGTGAACAACCATGCTCGCCGCGACTCCGTGCCCCCACGACTGACGCTCGCTGACTACCTGCGCGAGCGCTGCGGGCTCACGGGCACGCACCTCGGGTGCGAGCACGGCGTGTGCGGTGCGTGCACGGTCCTCCTCGACGGCGAGGCCGTGCGGTCGTGCCTCATGTTCGCGGTGCAGGCCGACGGCACCGAGGTCACGACGATCGAAGGCATGAGCCCATCCGACGGCGGACTTTCGCCCGTGCAGGAGGCGTTCCGCGATCACCATGGGCTCCAGTGCGGATTCTGCACGCCGGGGTTCGTCGTGTCGGTGACGGCGTTCCTTCGTGACCACCCGGATCCGACCGACGAAGAGATGCGCGAGGCGCTGTCCGGCAACCTGTGCCGCTGCACGGGCTACCAGGGCATTCTCAACGCGGTCCGAGCGGTGTCCGGCGGAGCCTCCGGCGAGCCGTCGAAGTAGGGTAACGACCCTTACTGGCAGCGCCGGCCCGTGCATACGGTCACGGTCGGCCTGCACCCGCAAGGGGGGCGACCATGAAGTCACGCTGGTCTCGCGGAGTTGGTGCCGCGCCAGGTCGTAGCCGTTGGCGGTGGGCGACCGCGACACTTCTGCCCGTGGCGATCCTGGCCGCGGGTGTCCAGATGGCCGCCGCGGCGACGCCCGATGATCCCGAGGTGCTTGCGTGCTCCGGTGACGTGGGCGATCCGGTCTCGGGCACGGCCGAATGGAACGAGGCCGATCTCAACAACCAGCAGTGCTCGGTCGTGAAGGAGCGCGTGCTGGGGGAGAACCCGGCGCGCGCCGCTGCCACCGAAGCGAACATTGCCGCCGGCGAGCGCTACCTCGGCGACCCGTTCGGGTCGCCGAAGCGGTGGGGGGGCGAGCGCGGGAGCTATGAGCTGACCACGTTCACGGATCGCGACGGTGCCCCGCGGTCGGCGGCGCTCTTCGGACCCATCGATGCCAAGGGGGGGCCGTACCCGGGAATTGTGATGCTCTGTCACGCCTGCGGGTTCAACCTCACCGGTGGCCCCAACAACACGGTCGACGAGCTCCCGGGGTGGTACTGGGCGGCCGAGGCGCTGGCCGAGGCTGGCTACGTGGTGTTGTACGCCGAGATCTTCGGCAACAGCAGCGAGCGCGCGGTCGACGCGGCCGACTTCTTCGCGGCGACGCCCGATGCCCCGAGCCCGAGCGGGGAGTTCAATCCTTGGCACAAGCGGTTGGATCGACGCCGACTGGGAATCGTCGGCCACTCCGGTGCGGGCGGCGTGGCGATCACGGTTGGCAACAGCGATCCGCGCTTCGACGCGGTGGTGGCATGGGATCCAGCCGGGTCGTTCACCATGGCCGGCATCACGCCCCAGACCCCGACGATGATCCAGCTCGCTGACTACCCCAGGAGCGGGGCGGTGCCTGCCCCCGAGAAGCCGACGCCGGCGCCGGGCTCGAAGTACACCTTCTTCGACACGTTCCGTGACGCGGGCGTCGACACCATGCAGATCGCGGTACGAGCGTCGACGCACGAAGACTGGACCGGCGCGACCGGCTCGATCTACGGCCAGCAGACCGCCTCGTACTACACGCGGGCGTGGTTCGATCGGTACCTTGCGCCGAAATCGTCGAAGACGCTCAAGCGCCTCGCGGCGAGCGGTACCCAGAAGTTCGACCCGTCGGCCGACGTGCTCTCGTTCGGTGTCGGTTTCTTCAACGAAGCCAAGGCCGAGCGAGCCGGAGACCCGGAAGCCGGCAACGTCCCCATCACGATCGGTGGGCTGCGTATCCGGAACCTCCTGTCCTTCCACTACGACTCGCGGTACTTCCTCAACGGCGGCGCCGTGAGTTGCGAAGACATGCGGGCCGGCTGCGCATCCAGATGAAGGGAAACGAAGTGAGCAAGGGCGAGATCAAGACCATCGCAGGGACCGTCCGCGGGGTCGAGACCGACGGGGTGTGGGCGTTCAAGGGCGTCCCGTACGGCGCGGACACCTCGGGCGATGGGCGGTTCCGGCCCGCCCGCCCGCCCCAACCGTGGACCGGGGTACGCGACTGCGTCGAGTACGGGCCGTCGGTGCCGCAGATGACGATCGAGCAGATGCTCGGCGTGCCGGTCCGGGAAGAGGCCGAGAGCCTCATGGGCACCCACAGCTACGAGCGGGTCATGGGAGAGGACTGCCTCGCGCTGAACGTGTGGACGCCGGCCGTCGGGGCCGACTCCGCCCTGCCCGTCGTCGTGTGGCTGCACGGAGGTGGGTGGAGCACCGGGTCAGCGTCGTGGCCTTTGTACGACTTCTCCAACCTGGCGCGGCACGGCAACGTCGTGGCCGTCGGCATCAACCATCGCGTCGGGATCCTTGGGTTCCTCGACGTGTCGCGGTTGGGCGACGAGTTCGCCGACTCGGGGAACGTCGGCATGCTCGACGTCGTCAGCGCGCTCGAGTGGATCCGCGACAACATCGCCGGCTTCGGCGGCGACCCCGGGAGCGTGACCGTGTTCGGCGAATCGGGCGGGGGCGCCAAGGTCGCGACCCTCCTGGGGATGCCCGCGGGCCGAGGCCTCTTCCACAAGGCGGTGGCGATGAGCGGATCGATGCTCATCGCCCAGGAACCCGCCGATGCGGCCATCAACACCGACGCGGTGCTCGAGCGCCTCGGCATCGGAACCGACACGGCCAAGCTCGCCGCGCTGGACGTCGCTGCGCTCATCGAGGCAGAAGTCGAGCTGCCCGGCCGCAATGCGAGCGGGCTGATGCGGGGGCGCGTGTTCAGCCCCGTGCTCGGGCCGTCGCTCCCGCAGCACCCCGATCAGGCGATCCGCGCTGGAGTCAACGCCGACGTCAGGCTGGTGAGCGGCTGCACCCACGACGAGACGTTGGGCTTCTTGTTCGCCGATCCGGACTTGTGGACCCTGGACGACGTCGGCGTGCTCGACCGGCTCCGGCCGTTCCTCGGCGACGACGCGGAGCGGCTCTTCGCCGCGTACCGGGCCGGCCGCCCGGACGACTCACCGACCACGATGATCATCGCCATCACCACCGACGCGGCCTTCCGCTTGCCCCAGATCAGCCTCGCCGACGCGCACGTCGAGGGCGGCGGCGCGGCGACCTACGTCTACGAGTACAGGTGGGGGTTCGAGGATCCGACCGGCCGCGTGGTCGCGCCGCACGGGACGGACATGCCGTATTGGTTCGACAACGTCGACGTTGCGGCGATCGCAGCCGGTCCGCACGCGGATGACCTCGTGGCGATGATGAGCGGCGCCCTCGTTGGACTGGCCCACACGGGCGCGCCGGACAACCCGGCGCTCCCGAGTTGGCCGCCGTACACCCTCGACGAACGAGCGATGATGCACTTCGACGTGCCGGCGAGAATCGAGCACGACTCGTACGGTGCGGAGCGCGAGTGGTGGAGCGGGATCGTCCCCCCGGGGTTTCGCGGGAGCTGAGGCTCGGTCATTGGCGGGGCAGCTTCGCGTGCCCCCGCGGCGCTTCGAACACGTCGGGCCCGACCGCTTTGAACAGCTCGCCCTGGCTTTCGATGAGCTCGTCGACCGTCCACCGACCGGCCTTCTGGACGATGTCGGTGACGTGGGGCATCCGCACGTGGGCCACGATCCCGCCGTAGACGATGAACGTCTGCCCGGTGATCTCCGCCGCTTCGTCGGTTGCGAGGAACGCGACGAACGGTGCGATGTTGTCGGGGTCCATGGGATCGAAGCCTTCACCGTCTGCTGTGCTGAACTCGCCCGCCCGCTCGGTACCTTCGAAGGTGGAGGTCGTCATCCGGGTCCGTGCCCGGGGCGCAATCGCATTGCAGGTGACCCCGTACTTCACGCACTCGCGCGCCACCGCCATGGTGAACGATGCGATGCCCATCTTCGCGGCGTCGTAGTTCGTCTGGCCGGCGTTGCCGAACAGGCCCGATTCGCTCGACGTGTTCACGATCGTGCGGTGTGCCGTCTCGCCCGCCTTCGCTTGCTCCCGCCAAAACGCGGTCGCGTAGCGAGTCGGGAGGAAGTGCCCGTTGAGGTGCACGTCGATCACGGATGCCCACGCCGCCGGGTCGGCGTTGAACACCATCCCGTCCCGCAGGATGCCCGCGTTGTTGACGAGGATGTCGAGTCGGCCGTAAGTGTCGATCGCCTGCTGCACGAGCTGCTCGGCGCCGCTCGGAGTCGCGACGTTCTCGAAGTTCGGGACCGCCTCGCCGCCCAGCGCCTCGATCTCCTCGCACACGGAGATCGCCGGTCGGGACTCGTTGCCCTCGCCTTGCAGCCCGCCGCCGAGGTCGTTGACCACGACGCGCGCGCCCTCTCCGGCGAGCATGAGCGCTTCGCCCCGGCCGATGCCGCGACCGGCACCGGTGACGATTGCCACCTTCCCGTCGAGTCGTCCCATCCGTGGCTCCTGCGCACTAGGAATAATGTTCGAATACAATTATAGGATTACGAGTTGTGCAGGCTCCGCAGAGGCGGGCCTTGGATCAGCGGAGGCGACGGCGTGAACAACCAGGTGCAAGAACTGGGATACCGCTTGTTCGACTCGGACAACCACTACTACGAGAGCGAAGACGCATTCCTGCGGTACCTCGACCCCGTGATCAAGCACAACGCGCCCCGCTGGGTGCAGATGGAGGAGAACGGTCAGCGGCGCCTGCTCTTCGGCGACCGCATGAACCGCTTCATGGGCGCGGATCACACCTTCTCGAAGGTCGGCCAGCCCGGCATCTTCGCCGCCAAGGGCCCAGGCGACAAGGGCAGCTACGGCGAGCTCTTGGACTGCCGACCCGAGTTCCGCGAGCGCGACGCGCGTCTCGCCTGGATGGACGAGCAGGGCGTCGAAGCCGCGTTGCTGTTCCCGTCGTTGGCGCTCAGCTGCGAGCAGCTCTTCGTCGACGACGTCACCGCGACCTACGCGAACCTGCATGCCTTCAACCGCTGGCTCGACGAGGACTGGGGCTTCAACTACCAGGACCGCATCTACGGCGTCCCGATCGTGTCGTTGCTCGATCCGCTCCGCGCGGTCGACGAGCTCGAGTTCGTGCTCGCGCGCAACACCCCCGTCGTGCTGCTGCGGGCCGGGCCGGTGGGAGGTCGCTCGCCGGCCGACCCGATCTACGACCGTTTCTGGAAGACGCTCACCGACGCCGATGCTGCGGTGATCTATCACGCCACCGACGACGGGTACCGCCACCAGATGGGTGAGCTCTGGGGCTGGGGCAACGTGAACGTACCGGCCCGCAACATCCCGCCGATCCAGCACATCATCGGCGGGAACTCCCGCTGCATCCACGACACCTTCGTCGCGCTGCTCTACGGGAAGGTCTTCGAGCGGTTTCCCACCCTGCGGCTCTCCGCGATCGAGCTCGGGATGGATTGGGTGCCCGGCCTGGTGGCCAACCTGGAGCAGTACGGGCAAGCGGACCTCTCCGAGCATCCCATGGAGACATTCCGTCGCCAGGTGTGGGTGAACCCGTTCGAGACCGAGGACATCGCCGGCCTCGCCACCCTCATTGGAACCGACCGCATCATGTTCGGATCGGACTGGCCGCACACCGATGGGCTTGCGGAGCCCGTGACGTACAAGGACGAGCTCGAGAGCTTCGACAAAGCGGCCGTCCGGAAGATCATGTACGACAATGCCCGCGCGTTCGTTGGCGGCCCGGCCCAATCGTGACACTGCGCACAGGGGGACCCCGATGACGGACTACAAGCGAACGGTCGACTACTCGCGCTACACGATGCTCCAAGTCGAGCGAGAGGGCCGGATCGTCACGGTCACGATGAACCGCCCTGAGGTGAAGAACGCGCTCAACCACGTGATGCACGAGGAGTTCGGGACCATCTTCACCGACCTCGATCGTGACGATGACTGCGACGTGATCGTCATCACGGGCGCCGCCGGCGCGTTCTCCGCCGGCGGCGACATGGGTTGGATCCGTGAGCAATGGAGCAACCTTCCGATGAACGCGTCGGCGAACCGGACGAACCGCCGGATCCAGCAGTCGCTGCTCGACATCGAGAAGCCGATCATCGCCAAGGTCCGTGGCCCAGCGATCGGCCTCGGCTGCTCCCTGTGCGTGTTCTGCGACTTCGTGTACGCGACGCCCGAAGCCGTGTTCTGCGATCCGCATGTCTCGGTCGGCTTGGTCGCCGGCGACGGCGGCGCGGTCATGTGGCCCCAGTTGGTCGGCTATGCCCGGGCCCGCCGGTATCTGCTCACCGGCGACACGCTCACCGGTGCGGAGGCGGCCGAGATCGGCCTCATCACCGCGGCGGTGCCCGAGAGCGACCTCGATGCTGTCGTCGACAAGATGGCGAAGCGTCTCGCCTCCGGTGCCACCTACGCCATCCGCTACACGAAGGCTGCCATCAACGCCGGGCTCAAGGTGACGGCCAACGCCGTCATCGGGGCCGCCGTGCACTCCGAGAACGTCTGCCAGTTCACCAACGACAACCGGATCGCGGTCGACGCCTTCATCGGCAAGGAGAAGCCGACGTTCACGGGGACGTGACGTAGGGCCTGAGGATGGCACGCGTGCCAGAAGTGCCGTACCGGGCGACGATGCCCGAAGTCGTCCGGCGCGCCTCGGCGCTGTACGGGGACGCCGACTTCATCGTCATGGTCGACCGGCGGATCTCGTTCCGTCAGGCCGAGGCGGCGTCTCGGCGCTTGGCGAAGCGGCTCCTTGCTGCCGGTGTCACGAAGGGCACGCGCATCGGCATCCACCTCGCGACGGGCCCCGAGTGGGCGGTCGCCTTCATCGCGGTGACGCGTATCGGAGCGCTCGCCATGCCCTTCAGCACGATCTATCGGCCCGCCGAGCTGCGCATCGCCATGCGCGTCGGTGACGTCTCGGTGCTGCTCTCGTCTCCGACGATGATCGGCAAGGACAACGTGGCCGTGCTCGAGGAGGCTGTCCCCGGGTTGGCCACTTCGTCGCCGGGGCGCATCCGGACGACGGAGCTGCCCTACTTACGCGCGATCTGGCTGCTCAGTGACAGCAGCCGTCCATGGGCCGAGTCCTTCGACGTCTCGCCCGCAGGAGCCGACGATGCCGTCGACGGCTTCGACGATGCGCTGCTCGACGCGGTCGAAGCCGAGGTCACGCCAGCCGACCCGATCACCGTGGTGTTCACCTCGGGGACGACTGCCGACCCGAAGGCGGTGGTCCACAGCCAGGGCGCGGTGCTGCGCAAGACCGCACCGGTTGCCAACGCGGCACTCCACGCGATCTTCGGCGGCCGGGTGCTCACCCTCATGCCGTTCTTCTGGATCGGTGGCATGCAGGAGGTACTCGCCGCGCTCCAGAGTGGTGCCGCGATCCTCGCGCTCGAGCGTCTCGAAGCCACCGCCGCGTTGGAGCTGGGGGTGCGGGAGGAGGCAACGAGCGTCATGGGCAACCCGCAGGCGCTGCGCGCGCTGTTCGGGGGTGTCGACATCGAGCACGCGATCCCGACACTCCGTTCGCTGCCGGTACGACCGTGGGAGGGCGGGCCGAGCAGCAAGGGCGACATGACCATCGGCATCGGGATGACCGAGACCTTTGGTCCGTGGACGGTCGTCGAAGGCCTCGAGTGCCGCGTCGTCGACCCGGACACCGGCGCGGTGCTCGGCGAGAGTGAGACCGGCGAGCTCCAAGTGCGTGGGTATGCCCTTGCGCAGGGCCTGTACAAGCGCGAGCGAGAAGAGGTCTTCACGGCCGACGGGTTCTACGCAACCGGCGACCTCGGCTACGTCGAGGACGGGCTTGTCTACTTCACGGCGCGCCTCAAGGACATGATCAAGACGAAGGGCGCCAACGTGGCACCGGCGGAGGTCGAGGTGGTGCTCAACGCCAGCCCGGAGGTGCGCATCTCCTTCGTCGTCGGTCTGCCCCACGACGGCATCGGTGAAGAGGTGGTGGCCGGCGTCGTCGCCGAGGACGGCTGCACCGTCGATGTCGACGCGCTCCTGGCCGAGTGCCGGCGCGTCCTGTCGCCGTACAAGGTGCCGACGATGATCGAAGTGCTCCGCCAAGACGAGATCCCACTCCTGCCGACGAGCAAACCCGACCGTCGCGCCGTCACTGCCCAGCTGGCCGACCGCCGCGACGCCCGCGATGCCTGACCGCCCTCAGCTCGCAGTGTCGAGCTGCGCGGCCCATTCGTCTCGCAGCTGATACTTGAGGACCTTGCCGCTGTCGTTCTTGGGCAGATCGTCGTCGCGCAGCAACCACTGGCTGGGCACTTCGAAGTGGGCCAGCCGCTGCCGCACGAACGCCGCCAGCTCTTCGGGCGTCGCGGTTTCCCCGGGGGTGACCACGATGATGGCACCGACCTCCTCGCCCAGCTCCTGGTGGGGGAGCCCGACGACGGCCGCCTCGCGGACTGCCGGATGGTCCTTGAGCGTCGCTTCGATGTGCGCGGCGGCGATGTTCTCGCCGCCGCGGATGATCATGTCCTTCTTGCGCCCGGTGACGTAGAGGAAACCCTCGTCGTCGACCCACCCGAGGTCGCCGGTGTGCAGCCACCGGTCGGGGGTGAGGATGGGGTCGTCCGGCAGCGCCCAGTACCCGTCCATCACGGCTGGGCCGCGGCTCATGATCTCGCCGATGCCGTGCTCGTCGGGTTCGTTGATGCGGACCTCGACGACCGGAACGATGTGTCCGACCGAACCCGGGTGGCTCGCCATGTGCGCGGCCACGCCAGTCGAGATGAGGCCGCCGGCCTCTGACAGCCCGTAGCTCTGGCCGACCCCTCGTTTGGCGTTCGGGAACGCGTCCGTGACCCGCTCGAGCAGCTGGGGCGAGACGGCCGAACCCCCCATGACGATGGTTCGGACGCTCGACACGTCGCGTACGGCGAGATCGGGGTGGACGAGCACCCGCTCGACCATGGTCGGGACGCCGCTCCACACCTGGACCTGCTCCTCCTCGATGATCCGCAGCACCTCGCCCGCGTCGAACTTCCCGGCCAGGAACACGATCTTGGCGCCGGTCACGAACGGCAAGAGCAACAGCTGGAGGGCGCCGATGTGGAACAACGGGAGGCTGGTGAACGTCACGCTCACCGGGTGGTCGTCGGCCAGCGTCTGCGGCAGCCGCCCGGTCACCACCGACAGACTCTGGATGTTGGCGACGATCGCCCGGTGCGAGAGCGTGGCGCCCTTCGGGAACCCCGTCGTACCCGACGTGAACAAGATGACGGCGGCCCGGTCCTCGTCGTCGGGGACGGCGAGGTCGACGGTCGTCTCAGGCGCGCGCTGCACGTCGTCGATCGCCAGCACGCTCGCCGAGGGTGGGAGGCGCTTGGCGCCGCGCTCGTCGGACACGACGAGGACCGGTGCGGTGAGCTCGATCGCGTGAGCGACTTCCGATTCGGACCACCAGCCGTTGCACAGCACCGCAATCGCGCCGAGCTCGAGGATGGCGAAGAAGGTGATGCACCACTCGGGGCTGTTCGCGGCGAAGATCGCCACACGGTCACCCTCCTGCACGCCACGCGACGCCAGCAACGCCGCGGCGCGATGGACGGCGGCTTCGTGATCGCCGAACGTGAGCCGCCGGTCGCCGTAGACGATCAGCTCGCGGTCGTGCCAGCGCCGGCCTTCACGGAGGATCGCGCCGACCGACCGGGGTCGCTGCTCGAAGACGAGCGTCGGGCTGCCGTGCACCGTGGCGGGCACGACGGTCGAGCTCCATTGCCCCATTGGGTCAGGTCCCGCGCGACGCCAGACGGACCACGCCCGTACCGAGCGCCGACAGCTCACCGTCCTGTTGCGCGGCGCGCTGCTCGATCGTCACCAGGTCGCCGTCGATCGCAGTGACCTTCCCGTCGATGGTGACGATGTCGCCCACCGAGTTGTGGCGGCGGATCTTCGATTCGTGGCTCACGAGGGCGCCGTCGTCGCCGATCCAGTCGGTGAGGTGGTGCATGAGCCACGAGCACCGCTCGGGCCCGTAGTCGTAGGCGCGGGGCGTGCCGACGAGCCGGGCGAGGTCGTCGTCCCAGTGCACGCGCTCCGGGACGTCGGGGATACCGAAGCGGTCGGGAATGCCGAGCCCGGGGTGCTTCTTCTGCTGTTGCCACGCCAAGCGGTTGGCCCGGATGTACAGGCCGCCCCATCCTTGGGCGAAGGCGATGAAGCCGGTGACTGTCATCGGGCCCTTGACCATCGACGGGAGCTGGTCGCCCACGGCGACGTCCTCCACGTACCGCGGTTCGGCACCGCGACGGGTCTCCGCGGCGTAGCGCGCCCACACTTCTTCGATCTGCTCACGGGTGTACGGCGCAGGCTCTTCTTTCGCATGCTCGTACTTCGTGCCCAGCTCGCGCGCTGCGTCTCGCTCCGTCCGGAAGCACCAGGAGTCGGCGCTCACGAGGTGGTTGTCGTCTTGGTCGAAGTAGTCGACGTGGTAGGTCTGCTGGATCGCGCGCCCCGCGAACCGCGTCTCGTGCTCGATGAGCTCCTTCAGGTGGGCCTCGCAGTGGATCTGCGCGCCGTGCAGGAACGGCTTGTGCCAGGTGATGTCCGCTCCCGACCACATGGCGTGGATGCCCGGCAGGCCCCCGACGTAGCCGGACAAGATCCGGTTGAGGGGGAACACGAACGATGGGGGCGCCACCAGCTTCCCGTTGCTGCTCTGCGCGGCGTAGTCGGGGTCGCACCAGAGTGGGTTGTCGTCGCCGATGCCGTGCGCGTAGTGGCGGATGTTGTCCCGGGTCACCTCGTAGCACCACGGCTCGACGGTCTCCGTGATCGGCTCGCCGATCAGCCGGCGAAGGTTGTCGAGCGCCTCCTCGGTGATGTGCGGGAACATCTGCTCGGTCTCGTAGGCGTCGACGCCGGCGCTCATTGCTCTCCTCGCGGGCCGCTAGCGACGGCTCCGGGTTTCGGGCGCGTGCGGCGCCTTGGTCCAAATGCTTTACAGATTTGGATGTTATAGGGTCAATCACCGTCCGGGCCCGGCGCAGACGAGGGGGACGATCACATGGCCGCCACCAAGACCGCCTCCGCTCGAGCGGTGCCCACCGAGGCAGACCAGAAGCGGATGTTCGAGCTCATGGTCATCATGAAGCTCACTGACGACCGCCTCGCCAAGGGCATCAGCAGCGGCGAGTTCCTCGCCATCTACTGGCCACACCGCGGGCAAGAAGCCATCCCCGCCGCGCTGGGCGCCGTCTTGCGGCCGAGCGACCACCTGGTCACCACCTATCGCGGGCTCCACGACCACATCGGCAAGGGCGTCCCCGTCTCGGCGATCTTCGCCGAGCTCCTGGGGAAGGAGACCGCACCAGGCAAGGGAAAGGGTGGCACGCTCCACCTCTCGTATCCCGAGGTCGGTTCGATGCTGTCGACCGGCATCGTGGGCGCCGGCGTGCCCGTCGGTGTTGGTCTCGCCCTCTCCGCCAAGCAACAGGGTCTCGACCGGGTCACCGCGACGATGTTCGGCGACGGTGCCAGCAATACCGGTTCGTTCCACGAGTCGCTGAACATGGCCGCGGTGCTCAACGTGCCGGTCGTGTTCGTCTGCCAGAACAACCTCTACGGCGAGAAGACACCCGTTGAAGAGACGATGAAGGTCGCCACCGTCGCCGAGCGCTCCGCCGCGTATGGCATGCCGGGTGTGCGCGTTGACGGCAACGATCCCGACGAGCTCTTCGGCGTGCTCTCCGAGGCCGTCGACCGAGCGCGATCCGGCGGGGGTCCCTCGCTCGTCGAGTGCATGACGTTCCGCTTCCGAGGTCACTCCTTCGGCGACAACATGAAGTACATACCGCCCGAGCAGCTTGCCGCCGCGCAAGAGAAGGATCCGGTGCCGGCCTACGCCCGACGGCTCGTCGACGCGGGGATCTGCACTGGCGACGAGATTGCCGACATCGAGGCCGCGGCCACTGCGACCGTCGACGCGGCCGTCACCGAGGCCATGGCCGCGCCGGCGCCGTCGCCGGACCACCTGCGCGACCACGTGTATGCCGACGACCGCGGCATGCCCGCCTGAGGAGGATTGTCGTGGAAGAACGCGAGATGACGATGCAGCAGGCGCTGAACCTGGCCTTGGACCAAGCGCTGGCCAAGGACGAGAGCGTCTTCCTGCTCGGCGAGGACATCACCGACGAGGCTGGTGGCGGCATCGTCGGCGTCACCGCGGGATTGTCGACCAAGTACGGCCTCGACCGGGTGTGCAACACGCCGATCTCGGAGGCGGCCATCGTGGGCGCCGCCATCGGCGCCGCCCTCGACGGCCGCCGCCCGGTCGCTGAGGTCATGATCATGGACTTCATCGGGATCGCCCTCGACCAGATCGCCAACCATGCCGCGAAGATGCGGTTCATGACGGCCGGGCGCACCACGTCGCCGATCACTGTTCGCGCGGCGGTGCTGAGCGGCATGGGGACCGGTGCGACGCACTCGCAGTCGCTCGAGGGCTGGTTCATGGGCATCCCCGGCTTGAAGGTCGTGATGCCGAGCTCGCCCGCCGACGCCAAGGGCCTGCTCACGACGGCGATCTTCGACGACGACCCGGTGTTGTTCATCGAGACGGTGAAGCTGCTCGGCACGAAGGGGATGGTCCCGGTCGACGAGTACTCGATCCCGTTCGGCCAGGCCAACATCGTGCGTCCCGGCACGGATGTCACGATCGTGACGTACGGACGGGGCGTCCCCGAGTCGGTGGCTGCCGCCGCGGAGCTCGAGGCCGAGGGCATCAGCGTGGAGGTTGTCGATCTCCGCACGTTGTTGCCCCTCGATACCCAGACCATCGTCGAGTCAGTAGGCCGAACCCGACGGGCCGTGGTCGTCACCTACTCCGTGCGCTTCGGCGGACCCAGTGCCGAGATCGCGGCCACGATCAACGAGCACCTGTTCGGCGAGCTCGCCGCACCCGTGGCTCGCGTCGGCGCCCAGTTCACCCCGATCCCCCCGGCATCCGTGTTGGAGGCCGCCCATTTCCCGGATCCGCAACGGATCGCGGACGCGGTGCGGCGGACAGTCGGTGCCCCGTCGACAGTAGGAAGTTGATGCCTGAAGTCCCTGTCCAGATCCCAAAGCTCTCCGTCGCCATCGACGAGGCCACACCGATCGAGTGGCTGGTCGCGAACGGCGGCTCCGCGACCGACGGCGCTGCGCTGTACCTCGTCGAGACCGACAAGGTCGAAACCGAGGTCACGGCGCCAGCCAGTGGCATCGTCCACTGGGAGGTGGAGCTCAACCAGGTGTACCCGGTCGGCACGCGCATCGGTCGCATCGAGACGGCAGGCTGATGTGTCCTCGCCCGTCAGCCTCCACGGGCGAAGCGCACGTACACCTCCCTCGGCTGGCCGACGTTGTGGCCGACCGAATTCGTGAGCTCATCCTGCTCGGCGAGCTGAAGGACGGCGAGCGACTCCCTCCGCTCGACATGCTGCTGACGCAGTACGGCGTCAGCGCGCCATCGATGCGCGCGGCGTTGGGCGTCCTCGAGGCCGAAGGTCTTGTCGTCGTACAGCGCGGCAGCATCGGTGGCGCAGTCGTCCGGCGCCCGACCGCGAAGACTGCGGCGTACATGTTGGCGCTCGTCCTGCGCGGTCAAGGAACGAAGAAGGGTGATGTTGCCGACGCGATAGCGGTGCTCGAGCCGATGTGCGCAAGCCTCTGCGCCCGCCGCTCGGACAGGAAGACCAAGATCGTCCGCGACCTGCATCGGCTCAACGAGGGCGCTCGGGAGCTCATCGACGGCGACGGACATGGGTTCAACGAGACGATGCTCGAGTTCCACCGGGTCGTTGTTCGTCGGTCGGGCAACGACACGATGACCTTGTTGACTCGCGCGCTCGGATACATCTGGGCCGCGGATCTCCGGAGCTGGATGACCTCGGCGGTCGCTCACGGCCACTACCCGACGTCGGCGGGTCGGCTGGTCGAGGTCGAGCACCACGAGAAGATCACCGATCTCATCGACGCCGGCGACGAAGCCGCCGTGGCAAGAGCCATGACCGAGCATCTCGACGTCGGCCGCGTCTACCGCGAAGGCATCGACCCCAAGCTGCGCGTCGACGCCCAAGCAGTCCGCTTCAGCCATTGAGGCTTCGCTGAACCGCTACTTCCCTGGAGGTCGCCACCTCAGCGGGTCGTGATGTATCGGAATGTCGGCGAGATCGACGATGTGCTCGCCGACGAGGGCACCGGTGCGCAGCGCGGCGCCGAGCTCACGCTCGAGCGTTCGGCGGTCTCCGAGCAGTCGGTCGAGCACGAGGCTTCGGCGGAAGTTGCGATGGAAGTCGTGCTCGGAGGTGAACCCGATGCCGCCGAATACCTGGAGGCAGTTGCGGCCGGCGACCTCGGCGGCGCGGCCCGCGAGCGTCTTGGCGAGCGACGCCGCGGTTACGGAGCGCGTTGTTGCGGCGGCAAGCGTGGATGCGTCGGCGGCTGCGATGGCGACGACGGTCTCGGCGAGTCGGTGCTTGACCGCCTGGAAGCTCGCGATGGGTGTGCCGAACTGCCTGCGGTCCTGTGCATACGCGGTCGCAAGCATGAGCAACACGTGGGCTCCCGCCACGATCTGGTGCGCGAGTGCAACTCGACCGGCGGCGAGCGCGGCAGACCAAAACGCTCCGTCGACGACCGTGACGGTGCCAGCCGGCCGGGCCGCGAAGCCGAGCACGCCGCCAGCGGGGTCGATGCCGCCGACGGGCTGGGCATCGAGATCCCCATCGAGGTCAACCACGGTCAGCGTGTCGCCGCTGAGATCCGGCACCCACAGCAGCCGGGTCGCGTGGCGGTGCGCTGGCAGCACGACGTGCACGCCGGGCATCACCGGATAGGCGACGGCGACCTCGTCGATGCCCAGGCGGGCCGCCAGGACGTCGTCGAGCGCGGCGGCGTCGCAACCGAGGCGCCCCTGCTCGCGGAATACCAGCGCAACCGCCATGGCATCGTCGACCGCGAGCGCATCGAGCCAGCCTGCGTCTACCAGCGCGGATCGGGCTTGCACCGGGTCTTCGTGGTCGAGGGCGGCGGCGAAGGAGCGGCGCAGATCGCCGGCGAGGTCGGTGTCGAACATCAGGCTCCCCGTAACCCGAGCACCTGGTCGGCAACGATGTTTCGCTGGATCTCGGCACTCCCGCCGTAGATCGACGCCGCGCGCGAGTACATGAACTGCGAACGCATCGAGGTGGCGGCGTCACCATCGGCGAACTCCAACACGCCGCCCAACGACGTGCGGCACAGGTCGAACAGGTCTTGCTCGGCCGTCGCCATCAAGATCTTGTCGATGGATGTCTCTGGGGTCTCCATGCCACCCGCCGCGAGCCGGTGCTGCGTCGTCCAGGTGCGCGCGCGGAGCGCCGCGATGGATGCGAACGTCCGGCCGAGCGCCTCGTCGTCGACGGGCTCGAGGTCGGCCTCACTCGCGAGCCGGTGCAGCTCGTCGAGGAGCCAGATCGACAACATCCAGAAGATGCCGCCCCGCTCGGACCGCAGGATGTCCATGGCGATGGCCCAACCGCCGTTCACCTCGCCGATCACCCGGTCCTTCGCCACCTTCACTCCGTCGAAGAACGTCTCGGAGAACTCGGCCACGTCGTTGATGGCATGCAACGGCCGGACGGTGAACCCGGGGGAGTCCATGTCGACGAGCAACGCGGTGATGCCGCGGTGGCGGCTCTCGGTCGTGTCGGTTCGCACCAGCAGCACCATCTTCGACGCGAACTGCGCATAGCTCGTCCAAATCTTTTGGCCCGTCACCACCCAGTGATCGCCCTCATCGACGGCGCGGCACCTCAGTGCGGCCATGTCGCTTCCGGCATCGGGCTCCGAGAACCCCTGGCACCAGCCCTCGCCGCCGCTCAGGAACGGTGTGATGTGCGCCGCGGCCAGGCCAGGCGCTGCGGCGATGACCGTTGGCGCGAGCACCTCCGTGACCGCGAAGACCGTGTCGTAGAACAACCCGCGACGGGCTCCCGCTTCCGCCGCGGCGGCGCGCAGGAGTGGCGAGCCACCAAGGCCGCCGACTGACTCAGGCCAGCCGTAGCGGAGCCAGTCCGCGTCCCACAACCGCTGCTGGTTCGCGCGGGTGCGTTCGACCTCGTCGTGCAGCGACGCGCCTGGGCCGCGGCGAGCGAGCGAGGCGTCGTGCTCGTCGAGCCAGCTCTCGAGGTCTTGGCCGAACCGGCGCAGTCCGTCTGCGCCTTCGTACGGGTCAGCCATCGATCGGGTCAGCCGCCGATCGGGTTCGGGAATCGGTTGTCGAGACGCTCATTCGTATCCGGGCTCGAGCTGGATCCCGAGACTGTTCACGGTGAACGCCACCGCGTGGTAGTTGCCCACCAGCATCGGAACTTCGATGAGGAGCCGTTCGTCGTAGCGCTCCGCCAGCGCCGCCCACGTCGCATCACTCAGACGGCTGTCATCGTGCAGCTCATCGGCCGCGCGCAGGAGCGTGGCATCCCATTGCGTCCAACCTGACCACGCCGGTCCTTCGCGGACGGCAGCGACCTCATCGGCCGTGAGCCCAGCTCGAGTTTGCGCGATCTCCTCGTGGTGGCCCCACTCGTAGCTGCAGCCACAGCGATGCGCCGTCCGGAGGATGATGAGCTCGCGGTCGCGCTCTGGGAGCCAACCGTGGAGCAGCACGGCGCCGAACCGCACCCACCCCTTGAAGACGCGGGGGTGCTTGACGATGGTGGCGAAGATGTTGAGCTCAGTGAGCTCCTCGCCGACCATGAGGAGCAGCTCGGTCGTCTCGTCGTCGCGATCTGCCGGCGCCAGCGGCGGGATCCGGGGCTGGGCAGTCACTGCGCCACCAACATTTGCCAAGTCCTTACAATGATATAAGAGTATGGCACAAGCGCCGATTTTGGAATCGGTGTGGGACATGGTTCGGATCAAGGGGGCGCGTCATGACGAAGAGTGATGATCACATCTCCAGCCGGGTGCCGCACGCGGTCACGAATCCGGCGCGCATCCCGGCCGCCCGGTACTACGACCCGGATTTCTACGCGATGGAGTGCGACCTGCTCTGGCCGAGGACGTGGCAGATGGCCTGCCGGCTCGAGGAGATCCCCAACGCCGGCGACTGGGTCGTCTACGAGATCTTCGACAAGTCCGTCATCGTCGTGCGCGAGGACGACGGTTCCGTGAAGGCGTTTCACAACGCGTGCCGGCACCGTGGTAACAAGCTCGTCGAGGACCGTGGCAACGGTGGCTTCGTGTGTTCGTTCCACAACTGGTGCTACGGCCTGGACGGTGCCAACACCTTCGTGCTCGCACCGGAGATCTTCGACGACAAGGACCTCGCACCGGAAGACCTTGCCCTGCGCCCTTGCCGCGTGGAGACGTCGGGAGGCTCGGCGTTCATCAACTTCGACGACGACGCGCCGGCGCTCCGTGACTCGATCGAGCCATTCGCGACGATCGTCGAAGCCCATCACGCCGACAAGATGCGGACGGAGTGGTGGTACTCGGTGCGCGTTCCCGCCAACTGGAAGCTCGTGGTAGACGCGTTCCTCGAGGGGTACCACGTCATGGGCACCCACCCGCAACTCCTGCGCCCAGGGCTGTCGAAGGACAACGCCACATATCGGCCGGTTGCCGGCACGACGTACAGCGACCCACCCACTGACGTGACGGTTGACCCCAAGGCGTTCATCGAGAGCACGATCAACTTCTTCCAGCTGACCAGCGAGGGCATGGGGGGCATGGTCCACAAGAAGGACCTCGCAGTGATGGAGACCCTGCGTGACCTCGAACTTCCCCCGCAGGCGGATCTCGCCGGGAAGACGTTCCTCGGTACGCTCAACAAAGCGATCGTGGAATGGAACGAGTCGACCGGTCGGGACATCGCCGACTTGAACGACCTCCTCGCCCGAGGGCTGGCGTTCCCCGCGGCGCATCCCGTCTTCTACTGCTTCCCCAACTACTTCGTGTTGCCGGTGTTCGGCAACGCCGCCTCCTACCGCATCCGGCCACTCGGTCCCGAGGAGTGCCTCTTCGAGATCTGGAACCTCACGCTCTACCCGGAAGGCGAGGAACCGCCGGCTCCCACCACGCCGGAGGTCTGGGCGTGCGACGACGCGCGGCTGCCGCCGATCCCCAAGCAGGACTTCCAGAACACGCCGAAGCAGCAGAAGGGTCTGCACGCCAAGGGCTTCGACTACATGCGGCTGTCGGAGGCGATCGAGGGCGTGATCAGCAACTACCAGCGACTCATCGACGGGTACCTTGCCGGACTCGGCTACGACGAGTTGCTGCCTGCCGTCCAGAAGGTGAACTCCGAGATCGAGACCCCAGCCGCGGATCTCGGATTCGGACCGGCGCCGGCCCCACAAGCCCAGGGGCACGGCGCCCCGGAGGCCCGACAGCTCACCTGACCATCGGTCCTCGTGCTCAGGTGCGCATGTACTTGCCGCCGGAGACATTGAGGATCTCGCCGGTGATGAAGCTCGCTCGGTCGGAGGCCAGGAACGCGACGGCCTCGGCGACGTCGGCGGTCGTTCCCTGGCGCCCGAGCGGGATCTGCGGCAAGTACTCCGCCCACAGCTCTGCACGCTCGTCGGTGAACTTGGTGCCGGTGATGAGCCCCATCGCCACTGCATTGCACCGGATGTTGAACGGTCCGCCCACCTTCGCGATGCTCCGGGTCAACGTGTTGAGCCCACCCTTCGCGGTGGCGTAGGGGAGCTCGCCCTCGCCGGCCGCATGGTCGGCGCCGATCGAGGAGATGTTGACGATCACGCCACCGCCGGCATCGCGCATGCCGGGCATCGCGAGCCGCGACGTGTTGAACGGGCCGGTGAGGTCGACCTCGATGACGCGATCCCAGTCCGCGGGGTCGTACTCGAAGAACTCGCCGAGGACGTTCCATGCGGCGTTGTTCACGAGGATCTGAACCGGACCGTAGGTGCGGCTGACCTCCTCGAGGACCTCCGCGATGCGCTCGCGGTCGGTCACATCCATCGTGAAGCCGGCCACCGTCGCGTCCAGGTCCTTGGCGATGGCTTCGGCGACCTCGTTGGTGCGCCGCTCGTGGGAGTCGGTGACGATGACCGTTGCCCCGCCGGCGGCGAGGCGCCGCGAGATCGCCTGCCCGTTCCCGAAACCCGCGGCGCCGGTGACGAGCGCAACTCGACCCTCGAACTCACGCTCCACTGATCAACCAACCCTTCTCGTTGAACGGCCGTGGCGGCCCCGCCGGCCGTTCGCCATCCTTTAAATCTTAACGTAGATTCAGCGAAACGGACCGAGGCGGAAGCCGCGAATGGTGGAAGCCGCGTCAACGGGGGAGGACAACATGGCATCGAAGAACATGGACACACTGCAGATGTTGATCGGGGGTCCGAACTTCTCGGAGGACCGCACCACTGAGGAGTTCAAGCAGAAGATGGCCGCGGCCATCTCACCCGACGTCGAGCTCCACGAGGCGTCCAGCCTCCCGCACGGCGGCGTGCACAAGGGGCTGGAGAACTTCGGGAAGGCCCGGGGCATCATGATGGGGCTGTGGGATCAGAAGCTCGACGTCGTGAGCACGTGGGAGGTCCCCGACGCGGACGTCATCGTTGTCATGTACATGATGGAGTGGACGGCCAAGGCGACGGGCCGCAGCGCCAGCCTTCCCGGGGTCGAGATCGTGACGTTCAAGGACGGGGCCATCGCCAAGCTCGAGTTCTTCCACCTCGACACCAAGGCGATCCTCGACACGCTCGACGAGAGCTGATCAGGGTACGGCGGGCCGGGGCGTCGGCGCGATGAAGCGCGGCGCACCCGGCGGGGCGAGGGCATCGGCGAACCGGCCCGAGACCGCGATGTCGGCGGTGAGATGCCATCGTGCGATCTGCTTCGCGGCGGCAACTGCGTCGGGGTCGCACTCGATGATCTGGGCCGCCAGCTGCAAGGCGACGTCGAGGGCGGCGTCGGCGTCGGGCGCGAGCTCCTGCACGAGCCCGATGGCGTGGGCTCGCGTGGCGTCGATGGGCTGGGACGTGAGCAGCAGGCGGAGCGCCTCCCCGGCGGGGATCATGCGGGGGAGGCGGTGGACGGCGATGGCGGGAACCGTGCCGATGGTGCGCGGCTCGGGCAGCCCGAACCGGGCATCGACCGCGGCCACGCGCAGGTCGCAGCACAGGGCCAGCTCGAGCCCGCCCCCGACCACCCATCCATGGACGGCGCCGATGAGCGGCTTGCGCGTCGCGGCGAGGCGGGTGAAGTGCCGGACGAGCGCGGCCCGGTCGAGCTCCGGCCGGCCGCTGTCGATCGTCCCCGCGCCTTCCTTGAGATCGGCGCCCGCGGAGAAGGCTCGGCCAGCCCCCCGAATGACGCCAACCCGAAGCTCGTCGTCGTCGTCCAGCCGTTCGAGCGCATCAACGAGGCGGTCGCGCATCGCCTGGTTCTGCGCGTTCAGCGCGTCGGGGCGGTTGAGCGTGATGACGAGGACGCCGTCGCGTACCTCGAGCTGGATCGGTTCTTCGTCCGACATTTCCAAACTCTAAAGGATTTGGAGAGGACGCGACCATGACGGAGGCGGCGCTCGAGGGGGTTCGGGTCGTGGACGTCGGCGGGCCGATGACCGCGTACTGCAGCAGGATCCTCACCGACCTCGGTGCCGACGTCGTCATGGTCGAGCCACCGGGAGGCGACCGGCTTCGCCGCATGGGCCCGTTCGCCGACGCCGCGAGCGACACCAGCCTGCTCTTTGGCTACTACCACGCCGGTCAGCGCGCGGTGACGCTCGACTTCGGGACTGAGAGGGATTGCCGCCGACTCGAAGCACTGGGTGCGGGGGCGGATGTGGTCATCGTGTCGCCCTCGCCGGACCGGCCGCTGCCCGGATGGGATCCCATCTCCCAGACGCTCGCATGGGTCGCCGACGACGCCGTGGTGTGCGCGCTCACGCCCTTCGGCCTCACCGGGCCCCAGCACGGCTGGCGGGCAACGCCCATGACGTCGTTCGCGATGGGCGGCACCATGATCCGCATGGGCCCTGTCGAAGGTCCGCCGGTCACGATCCCGGGCCGCCAGCAATGGGACGAGGCCGCGACCCACGCGGCACTTGCCGTGCTCGCCGGGCTCCACGCCCGACCGAATGCCGGCGGGCAGCTCGTCGACATCGCCGTCCACGACATCGCGGCGATGCGCGACTTCGTCGTCGAGCGCTACTCGGCAACGGGCATGGACCCCGCGGGGCGCAAGGTCCCCGTCGGCATCCCGCCGACCGGGGTCTACCGCTGCGCCGACGGGCCCTTCGACGTGTCGGCCCACCAGTCTCACCACTGGGGCGCGTTCCTCGAGATGCTCGGCCATCCCGAAGAGCTGAGCGAGCCGGCGCTCGCCGACGCAATGCTGCGGCGCGAGCTCTTTGATGGCCTGGTGGAGCAGATCGGACGGCTCGTTGCCGAGAGATCACGCGAGGATCTGGTCGAACGCGGGCAGCAGGCCGGGTTGCCGTGCTCGATGCAGCACACTCCGGCGGAGTTCGTCGCCGATCGCCAGCCCGTTGCCCGGGGCGCGTTCGTGCCGACGCCGATCGCCGGCGGCGCACGCGCCGCGATGCCGGGCCCCGGCTTCCGTGCGGAGCCACCGATCACCGTCGAACGGATGGCGCGGCCGGCCGCGCCCGGGGCGGGTGTCGCCGATGTCGGCTGGCCTCCGCGACCAGCACGCGACCCAGTGCCTGACGGGGCGGGGCCTGACGGCCAGGCCCTCTCCGGCGGCCCGTTGGCGGGGGTGCGGATCCTCACCTTTGGCAGCTTCATCGCCGGCGCCATGGCCGGCTGCCTGCTCGCCGAGCTCGGCGCCGACGTGGTCAAGATCGAATCCCTGAGCCGTCCGGAGGTCCTCCGAACGGCGGTGTACGCCTTCGGGCCACCCCGCACCGAGCCGAGCGGTGTGCCGAACACGCTGATGTACAGCTCGCTCAACGGGAACACCCGGAACCTCTCGCTGGAGATGAGCACGGCGGACGGCCAGGCCCTGTTCCGGCAGTTGGTGGCGAAGGCCGACGTCGTCATCGAGAACTTCGGCGCGGGTGTGCTCGACCGCTGGGGTTGCGGGTTCGAAGTCCTGCTCGAGTCCAATCCGCATCTTGTGCTCACCTCGCTGTCGGGCTACGGCCGGTCCGGCCCGCGGGGTGGATACCTCGCCTACGGGACGAACATCTCGGGCTTCACCGCCCTCACGTACGCCTGGGGCCAGTCGCACCCGACGCACAGCGACTACATCGGCGGGCAGCACGCCGCGGTCGCGACCGTGGCCGCGCTGCGCACAGCCCGGGCGACCGGTCTCGGCGTCCGCGTCGATGTCGCACAGACGGAGGCGTTGGCGGCGATCATGCCCGCGCTTCTGCTCGATGCCCTCGTGCACGGCCGTGACGCGCCGCCACTCGGCAACGCCGTGGCCGGATCCCTGTTGTCGGGCGTGTACCGGGCTGTCGGCCACGACGCGTGGGTTGCGATCGAGCTCGAAGACGTCGAGGACTGGAACCGCGCGGCTGTGGTCGTCGAACGGGAGCATCTCATTGTCAGCGACGCGGCCGCGACCGCGGGCCGTCGGCGCGAGCTCGACGCCGTCATGGCCGAGTGGTGCGCCGCGAAGACGAGCCACAGCGCCGCGCACCTCCTCCAGCGGGTCGGTATCGCCGCCGGCGCGGTGCAGACATCCGAAGACTTGTGCCGGGACCCGCAGCTGCGGAGCCGGGAGTCCTTCGTCGAGCTCGACCAGCCGGACCTCGGCCGGTATCAGTCCTGGGCGAACCCGTATCGGTTCACGGTGACGCGGCCAGGACCATCGTCGGCTGGCCCCCGCCTCGGAGGCCAGACCGGCGCCGTGCTGCATGAGTGGCTGGGCATGAGCAACGACCAGATCGACTCGCTCATCGCTCGCGGCGTCGTGTTCCAGGGCTAGACGCACGAAGACCTCCGGGTGGTGGGGAGGTTTCCTCTCCACCACGCCGGAGGTCTTCGCTTCCGATCACACTGGCACCAACCTTGTGGCTGGGCCGGGGTGCAGTTATGGGGTGAACGCCTCTTGCTTGATGGCGCTGAAGTAGCCCTGCACTTCACCAGGGCGCCAATCTCCCCAGGCCACGAAGACGCTGTCGTCGTTCAAGATGATCATCGACGTGTCGTCCCGGTCGCCCATCCGCCAGAGCGGGTCGGATCCCGGCGATTCTTCCTTGCTGACCTGGAGCGGAGCGCTCCAAGTCGCACCCTGATCCTCCGAGATCGCCGCGAAGACCAGGTACGGGGTCGTCGAGTCGCCCCCGGCTGCCGTGCGGCTCCGCCACGCCAATCCGAGGACGCCATCGGGTGAGTAGTTGATCCAGGCCTTGAACTTCAAGGTGTCCGGGGTGTCGGTGACGGTGGTCGGCCCATCCCACGTCTCGCCGTCGTCGTGGGTCACGTACACCAGGAACTCGCTACGCGCCGCGTTCTGGACGGCGATCGTGCTGGTTCCCTTGGTGGACGGGTCCGCGGCCACCAGAATGGAGCCGGACGAGTCGGCGGGTACCGGTACCGCGTGGCGAGTCCAGTTCTTCCCCGAGTCCGTCGACGTCTGGAAGACCGTGCAGGGGGCCGTAGCCACCCCGACGAAGAACTCACAAGCTGCGGGGTCCTCCCCACGGAAGGTCGCGACCAGCTTGCCGTGGGCGGCGGAGATGTTGGACCCTTCCTCGCCGGGGAAGGCCTTGGGACCAGGGACCTCGGGGAGCCCATGCGCGCCGAGCCCCTGCGGGGTGGTCCACTTCAGGCCGTTCTTCGACGACACGACGTAGCGGTCCTGGTCGCTCGAGAGGACCGACCCGGCGGGGTTGCCGTTGGCCTGGAGCCCGTTGATGGCGCCCGCGGAGGCTTCGTAGATCGTGCCGGTGGACAGGTCGGTGACCAACCATGGCCGGTTCACACCCGTGCCGGTCAGGCGGGGAATGCTCCAGGTCTTGCCACCATCGGTGGACTTGCTGATCGCGATGCCACCCGCGACGAAGGAGCAACACACCGAGTACTTGAGGGGGTTCGGCGGTACGAGCGGCGGCACGTCATCCATCGCCTGGGCGTCCCACGCCATGTAGAAGGTGCCGTCGGCGGTGACCGTGACCATGGGGTCGGCTCTCGTGATCAGGTCCTTGTGCTTGCCCGGGAGCTCGTTGGGCAAGTTGCTGAATGCCGGGATGTTCGGGAATTTGACTTCCTTGAACGTCTTCCCGCCATTGAACGACACGTAGGTCTTCATGTTGAACCAGCCGGGCACGGCCCAGAAACCAAAGGCCTGGCCTAGCGTGCCTTCGGGGAACTGGCAGTTCGGGTCACCCGACTCTTCGCACTCGTATGTCGACTGGTTCGACATGATCGTGTAGACGATGTTCTTCGGGTTCTTCGGGTTCACCGCGATTTGTGGCTCGCCATAGCGTTGCGAGATGTCGTCGGTGACGTTGACCTCGGTCGGCTCCGGCGGCTGCCCACCGCCCGCAGCGGGTGCCACCGCCAAGAGTGGCACTGCCATCGCCAAGGCAGCCACCAATGAGCACTTGCGCAAGAAACCAGACCGCACGTCAAACCCCCCAATTCGAGATCGCTCATGTCCGTGCCCCCGCAGTAACGCGGGTTATCCACGGAGCAACCAGAAGTATCCACGAAACCGGGCTTCCACGCAACCGCACCTTCCGTGGAGGCGCCCGCTCGAGCGGAGATCCAAACCTCTCTATAGGGGCCTTGGGGCGGTCAGCGGGCGGTGGCGCGGCGGAGCACCTCGGCGAAGGGCAGCTCGCGGTCGGAGGAC